>NZ_JBQCWZ010000152.1:0-2246 GCF_051956895.1 Neisseria sp. P0021.S006 | reverse complement strand
TCGGAGTGGGAACGACCATGATGATTTCTTTCACGCCGGCAACGTGGGCAGGCATGGCGTTCATGATGACGGAACTCGGATAAGCGGCTTTACCGCCCGGAACATAAATACCGACACGGTCAAGCGGCGTAATCTGTTGGCCCAAAAGCGTGCCGTCTTCGTCTTCGTAAGTCCACGACTCCATTTTTTGGTGTTTATGGTAGCTTTCCACCCGTCGCGTGGCCGTTTTCAAGGCCGTCTGAATGTTTTCAGGCAAACGCTCAAAGGCAGACTGCAAATCGTCTTGCGTCAGAATTAAATCGTCGATGGTTTGAGCGGATGTACCGTCAAAGCGGTTGGTGTATTCAATCAGCGCCGCATCGCCGCGTTTTTGAACATCGGCGCAGATGTCAGCAACAATACGGTCGATTTCAGGATTTTGCGCGGTTTCAAAAGCGAGTAACGATTTGAGTTCGGCTTGAAAATTAGGGGATTGGGTGTCGAGTTTCTTCATGGTTTGCTCTCTTCCTTGTTTCGTTCCTATTGTTTTCAGACGGCCTCAATCACTCAAAGGCCGTCTGAACATTATCTTTTCAAAAAACCTTTTTTCTGCAAAAACGCCAACATATGCGGCCGTACAGGATTACCCAAGGTTTTGGCCAGCGATTCTTTCCAAGGTATCGGGCTACCCTTGCGTAGCTCATAATAATTCGCTACTGCCTGATTATAGGCTTCAACGGCATCGGCATTCAGGCTCGGACAGGCGTTTTCGGCATACACCATTTCCTTAGGTAGGCGCGGTTTGAGCGGCGGGTCTTGATCGGGATAACCGAGGCACAACCCCACCAAAGGCACGCAATAATCCGGCAGATTCAATACGTCCGACACTTTTTGCGCATTATTGCGCAACGCGCCGATATACACGCCGCCCAGCCCAAGCGATTCGGCGGCAAGCAATACGTTTTGCGCCATAATGCCTGCATCGACCGCACCAATCAGGGTTACCTCCGCCCAATCAATTTGCGCATTGGGAAACATTGCCTTGTGTTTGGAAAAATCGATGCAAAACAGTAAAAATTCCGCACAATGGACAATATAAGGTGCGCTTCCAGCCGCTTCATGTATCCCCTGCCTCAGCGCAAGATCCGATACGCGGATGATGGAAACGCATTGCAGGTTGTTGGAAGTCGAAGCCTGCTGCCCGGCACGAACCAGCGTATCGAGGATTTCATCGGCAATCGGTTCGGAAGTAAACCTGCGGATAGAACGATGGGAAAGAATCGTATCGAGTGTCGGTTTGCTTTGCATCATGACGGGGCTTTCAGACTGGGTTGGCAGACAGTTTTTGCCAAAAACTTTTCAGACGGCCTTAGCGGCATTTTCAAATGCCTGAATAATCGGATTCAACAGCGCATATTTGGTTTTCAAGGCCGCCTTGTTGACCACCAAGCGGCTGGAAATATCAGCCACATGTTCCACAGCTTCCAAACCATTGGCTTTCAAAGTATTGCCGCTGGAAACCAAATCGACAATCGCATCGCTCAAACCGACCAAAGGCGCAAGCTCCATCGAGCCGTACAGCTTGATGATGTCCACATGCACACCCTTGTCGGCAAAGTGTTCGGCGGCGATGTCGGGATATTTGGTAGCAATCCGCAAGCGGCTGCCGGGTTTGGACGCAGCGGCGTAATCAAAACCTTTTTTCACCGCAACCATCATGCGGCATGAGGCGATGTGCAAATCCAAAGGTTGATACAGGCCATCTCCGCCATGCTCGATCAGCACGTCCTTACCGGCAATACCGAAATCTGCCGCACCATATTGCACATAAGTCGGCACATCGGTCGCGCGCACAATCACCAGACGGATGTTGTCATGATTGGTGCCAATAATCAGCTTGCGCGATTTTTCCGGCTCTTCTGCAGGCACAATACCGGCGGCGGCCAACAGCGGCAGGGTTTCCTCAAAAATTCGCCCCTTGGATAAAGCAATCGTTAAAAGTGTGTCGGTCATTTTTTTCTTCTCCTTTGCCGTATCAAAAACAAGAAGGCCGTCTGAAATCCACAACCCATTTCAGACGGCCCCAACTACGGTTTTACAATAAAGTTTTCACATCAGCCGCAATCGTTTCCGGCTCGCTGCCATAAGGCGAGAAAATCGCCACTTCGCCGTTTTTATCAATCAAATATGCACCTGAAGAGTGGTCGACCAAATAGTTTTCGCTGTCTTCTTTTTGGTTAACTTTAGCCGATACCACACGGTATTGC
>NZ_JBQCWZ010000151.1:0-2266 GCF_051956895.1 Neisseria sp. P0021.S006 | reverse complement strand
CTAGTATATACAGCCTAAACACAATACAAATTAAGCAATACCGGCCATATGCCGGATACGTTTACTTCCTTGTTACTCTCATCAATATCTAAAGAAAATATCATGACAATCGAAAAAGCAATGCGCACCCCCAATGCGCAATTTGAATTACGACATTTAGAGCAATTACAACCTTCCGTCTTTGAACAAGTAACGATAGGAACGTCGGAAGATGACGTTTATTATGTAACCCTCAGTGACGATACAATCATTGAAAACCCAAATGGTGGCGATGATACGGTTTGCAGCAACGTCAGCTATACCCTTCCAAACCACGTTAAAAACCTTGTTTTGACCGGTACAGCCAACATTTTCGGTGCCGGCAACAACAGCAACAACATCCTCATCGGCAATGAAGGCCGCAACCGCCTCAACAGCGGGCGCGGTGACGACATCGTTTACGGCGGCGGTGGCAACGATGTCATCAATGGGGGCGAAGGCAACGACCTTCTTTTCGGCGAAACAGGCAATGACATCCTCAACGGCGAAGCAGGCAACGATGTGCTTGAAGGTGGCGAAGGCGACGATACCTACCTTTTCTCTGCCAAAAACGAGCAAGACACCATCATCGACAATCAAGGCCACAACAGCATCCGCTTTCATACCGATCTAAGCCTTAACGATTTAACCGTTGAAGTCCAAAACAACGAAACCGGTGGTAAAGACTGGCTGATTGCCGTAAAAAACAGCAACGCCGTTTTAACCATCAAAAACCAATACACTCAAAACGGTACAACACCGGCAGTCTCCCACTTCATCATTGGCACTCAAAAACTGGATGTAAACAACTTTGCCAAATATTTCGATATTTCCCTGGCTGAGCATACCGAAATCGGTCAGACCATCGATGGCAGCGACGACAATGACTACCTGATCGGCACATCCGGCGATGATATGATCGACGGCAAAGCCGATGCCGACATTATGGAAGGTGGGGACGGCAATGACACTTACTACGTTGATGATGTAAAAGACGTGGTGATTGAACAGGCTGGCGGTGGCGAAGATACCGTATTCAGCAGCATTTCTCATACTGCCGCTACTCACGTCGAAAATGTTACCTTGACCGGCTCGGCCAATATTTTTGCCGCCGGCAACAACAGCAATAACATCCTGACCGGTAACGAAGGCCGCAACCGCCTCAATAGCGGACGTGGTGATGATACCGTTTACGGCATGGGTGGCAACGATAACCTCAACGGCGGCGACGGCAACGATTATCTGGATGGCGGCGACGGCAACGATGTCATCAACGGTGATGCAGGCGACGACATTTTAGTGGGCGGCAACGGTAAAGACATTCTGAAAGGCGGAGCCGGAAACGATACCTATATCTACGGCGACAACGATACCATTATCGACAACCAAGGCATCAATACCCTCAAGTTTTCAGACGGCCTGAACAATGCCAAGCTCAACCTGAAGACCATTCATAACAATGATGGCAGCCAAAGCTGGGAAATTACTTCAGAACAAGGTTCAGCCTTGATTCAAAACCAAATCGGTGCGGATGGCAGCATTTCCATCGACCGCTTCCAGTTTAACGACCAAACTTACACTGCCACTCAGTTCCAACAAGCCTTTCAACCTGTGAAAGCTGAAACCATTAAATTTGCCGGTACTGACGGCGATGACACTTTGCATGGTAATGCAGCCAACAATGAAATCGACGGCGGCAACGACGGCCATGACACCCTCTATGGCCACGACGGCGATGACATCTTGCGCGAACACAGTGCAACCTATTACAGCACTGAGCCAGATTCCGACGATAAACTCTACGGCGGCAACGGTAACGACAAACTCTATGCCCATGTAGGTGCCGACCTGCTTGACGGCGGCGCAGGCAATGATTACATGGAAGGCGGCGAACACAACGATACCTATGTTTTCGGCAAAGGTTACGGTCACGACACCATTTTTGACTTCAACTTCGGTTTTGATAGCAAAGCAAGCCTACACAGACTCAACGCCAACGTCGTGAAATTTACCGGCGGCATTACCCTTGACGACCTCGAAATTACCATTGAAAAAGGTTACGACAAAACCAGTATTATCAACATGCCTGACAGCTCTCAATTTGTGACCAATCCCCTGCTGGATGGTGATACTTGGCATATCCGCATTAAAGGCACAGACGATGTTTTAACCATCAAAAACCAAAGCGGTATTTATGGTGCAATTTCCGAGTTTCAGTTTGACGGCAATACCTCATACAGCATGGGCG
>NZ_JBQCWZ010000150.1:0-2277 GCF_051956895.1 Neisseria sp. P0021.S006 | reverse complement strand
GTCATATAGCCGCCGCTCAAGCCCTTGCCGATACACATAATATCCGGTACGACGTCCGCGTGTTCGCAGGCAAACATCTTGCCCGTACGCCCAAATCCAGTGGCAATTTCATCAAAAATCAACACGATATCAAATTCGTCGCACAAATCGCGCAATCCGCGAAGATACTGCGGATGATAAAAATACATGCCGCCCGCGCCCTGCACGACCGGTTCCAAAATAAAGGCGGCGATATCCGCATGATGCGCTTCAAACAAGGCGCGGACAGGCTGCAAATCCGCCTCGTCCCATTCATCGTCGAAACGGCTTTTCGGATTATCGACAAAATAACGCTGTGGTAACGCGCTGCCGAAAATATGGTGCATCCCCGTTTCCGGATCGCAGACAGACATCGCGTTCCAAGTATCGCCGTGATACCCGCGCCGTACCGTCGCAATATTCTGCTTCACCGTCAAACCCCGCGCCTGCTGGTATTGCACCGCCATTTTCAGCGCGACTTCCACCGAAACCGAACCCGAATCCGCATAAAAAATACGGTCCAGCCCCTGCGGCAAAATCCCGACCAACAATTTGCCCAGCTCCACCGCCGGCTCGTGCGTCAAACCGCCGAACATCACATGCGACATCTGTTTAATCTGCGCTTCAACCGCCTGATTCAAAACGGGATGATTGTAGCCGTGTATCGCACACCACCAAGACGACATCCCGTCAATCAGCCGCGTACCGTCCGCCAATTCGATGTGCACACCCTCCGCACGGCGCACCGGATAAACAGGCAACGGGTCGGTCATAGATGTATAAGGATGGAGCAGATGGGCGCGGTCGAAATCGAGCAGGGAGGAATGTTCAGACATGTCGAAAACAATGGTTTGATCAGTTTCATTATTATATAACATATTTCCTATTTCAGACGGCACGTCTTCCGTACTGCATCAACGCCAATCCGACCACTGCCGCCAAACAGCCGGCAACCAAAGAAACATGCAACGCCTCGCCCAAAAACCAAGCGGAACACAGAATACCGAATACCGGCACCAAAGTAATGTACGCCGCCGCGCTGCCGGCGCCCAAAGTCTTCACGCCTTCAAAATACCACGCATAGCTCAAGACCGTTGCCCCGACAGACAGGCCAATCAAAGCAAACCAGCCCCTGCCGTCCATTTCGGCAAGCATACCAAACGGCAGGCCGTCTGAAATCAGCGCAGGCGGCAGCAACATCATTGCACCCAGCCAAGCGGTGGCCACAGTGACCGTCAGCGCATCAATCCCCTGCAACACCGCCCTGCCTATCATCGTATAAGTAACCAAACAGCAAAGGCTGCAAAACACCAGCACTTCGCCCCACCCTATGCCGCCGCCCGACAAAAATGCCGCAATCTCGCCATGCGTGACCGCCCATATCGAGCCTGCCACTGCCAACAACATACCCGACACAATCTTGCCGTTGAGCTTCTCGCCAAACAACAAAGCCGCAAAAAACATCGTCAACACAGGATTGAACGTGACCAACACCGTCGCCCTTGAAGCAAGAATCCGCTGCAAACCCAGCATAGACAACACAGTAAAACCAAATACCCCGAATGCCGCCGCCAGTGCCAATCCAAGCCATTGTTTGCGCGACAAAACCGCCAAAGTACGCAACCGATACCGTGCAAACAGCCAGCCCAAAAGCAAGATAGCCGCCGTCAAAAAGCGCAGCATACCGCCCGTTAAAGGTGGCAGCGCCTGTCCCAGCATTCGCCCCATCGGCCAAGATGCGCCCCAAAACGCCGCCATGCCCAATAGTTTTAGATGGATTGCTAAATGTTTCATGGTGATGGATAAATTGAATAATTGGTTTAGAAAGCGTACAAACGCAGTTTGGAAGGATAAATTTCCTTAGCCGCCGATACTTGATAGAGTTTGTGCGGATAAAATACTACGCTGAATCATTACGGAAACAAAGGCCGTCTGAAAGACTGATATCCAGCTTTTTCAGACGGCCTTTGCTGCTCAATCAATAAGGCTTACAACTCAATGCCTTTGAGTTTCGCCACGGTATTGATGTCTTTATCGCCGCGACCGGAGAGGTTGACCAAAATCACTTGGTCTTTGCTCATTTTCGGCGCGTTTTTCACCGCCCAAGCAACGGCATGGCTGGATTCCAGCGCAGGAATAATACCCTCGAAACGGCAGAGCAAGTCAAAGGCTTCGAGTGCTTCGTCATCTTTGGCAACGGTGTATTCCACGCGGTTGATGTCGTTCAAATGGCTGTGTTCCGGGCCGATGCCTGGGTAG
>NZ_JBQCWZ010000149.1:0-2279 GCF_051956895.1 Neisseria sp. P0021.S006 | reverse complement strand
AAGCGTAAATCTCTGATTTGAGGTATTGGGGCAATCCTGTGGGGGATTGCCTCTTTTTTTATCTGCGCCGTCATGCCACAATGACATCATCCCTTATCCAACCCGATCACGCCATGACTCCGATACTCGCCTTCGACATTGAAACCATTCCCGACGTACACGGCATCCGCCAGCTTTACGATTTGCCAGCCGATTTGCCCGACAACGAAGTCGTCCTGTTTGCCCAGCAGCAACGCCGTGCCAAAACCGGCAGCGACTTTATGCAACACCATCTGCACCAAGTCGTCGCCATCTCCTGCTGTATGCGCTGGGGGCAAGACAAAATCCGCGTCAGTACCATCGGCGATCCCGAAGACAGCGAAGAAGTCATGATTGCCAAGTTCTTCGAGGTCATCGAAAACTATACGCCGCAACTTGTCAGCTGGAACGGCGGCGGTTTCGATCTGCCCGTCCTCCACTACCGCGCCCTGATACACGGCATCAGCGCCGCCCGCTATTGGGACATGGGCGACGGCGATTTTGGCGACAGCCGCGACTTTAAGTGGAACAACTACATCAGCCGCTACCACACCCGCCATTGCGACCTGATGGATTTGCTCGCCCTCTACCAACCGCGTGCCAGCGTGCCTTTGGACGATATGGCCAAACTCTGCGGCTTCCCCGGCAAACTGGGTATGGACGGCAGCAAAGTTTGGGACGCTTATCATGCAGGCCGTCTGAAAGACATCCGCGATTATTGTGAAACCGATGCCGCCAATACCTACCTGATGTACATGCGCTTTCGCATGATGAGCGGCGCGCTCGATGCCGACGAATACGAAGTCGAAATTAAACGCATCAAACATTATCTGGCCGCACAAGCCGAAGAAAAACAACATTGGGCGGAGTTCGTCGCTGCTTGGCGTTAAACCAGGCCGTCTGAACAGACAAACCAGAAAACCAAAAGGGCGTGATCGACACGCCCTTTTTTATATTTCGACAAATCATGCCCATTAAGCAGGCAAACGCCCCAGCGTTACCCTATCCAATCCAGCCAAATCCTGTTCGGTTGCCACTTCGGCAAAACCGTTCTCAAGCATAATGTTCCGCACTGCTTCGCCTTGGTCGTAGCCGTGTTCAAACAGCAGCCAGCCGTTGGCTTTCAAGTATTTGGGGGCTTCTTGGGTAATGTGGCGGATATGGCTGAGGCCGTCTGAAAAGTCGGTCAACGCATTTTGCGGTTCAAACCTCAAATCGCCTTGCGACAAATGTTCATCGCCGTCCTCGATGTACGGCGGATTGGAAACAATCACATCATATCGGCCTTCAGACGGCCTGTCGGTATCAAACCACGAACCCTGCGCAAACTCGACTTTTGCGCCCAATTCGGCCGCATTTTGACGGGCAGTATCCAAAGCACCAACGCTGATGTCGGATGCGCGAACATCAGCATCAACGCGTTCAAGCGCGACGGTCACGGCAATGGCGCCGCTGCCCGTCCCCAAGTCCCACACACGGCCTTGCGGCGGCAAGCGTTTGAGCACGGCTTCCACCAAATGCTCGGTTTCAGGGCGTGGAATCAGCACATGGGGATTGACGGCAAAACGTCTCCCGTAAAACTCGCGTTCGCCCAACAGATAGGCCATCGGCTCGCCTTTCAGACGGCGTTGAGCCAAAGCCTCCAAGGTTTGCAGGGCAGAGTCTGCCAAATCGTCCGTACCGCGTGTAACCAGTTGCGCGCGCGTGTAACCCAGTGCATATTGCAACAACATCCGCGCTTCATTTTTGGGCAGCGCCGATTGGCGCAGCCATTCATCAAGCGTCATTTTTCGTCCCATCTGCCAGCATTGTTGCTTTTCTTTCCTTATTCTTTCCGGCAAACGTGCCGATGGTGGCAACCGCAAATGCGGCATACCACAAATAAAATCCTGCACCGTAGCGCATAATATCCGATGTATTCCCTGCTTCATCAACGTGTACGGCTTTCACACTGAAAGCCACCAGCGCCAAGCCCCAAAGTGCCGCATGGACAGGCACGACCTTCTTCCGCAACGCCAACAAAACAATGGCCGCCAACCAAACATAATTAGCATAGGCCGCACAATATCTGATGTCCAAAGAAGCAAATATCGACCCCAAAATCAAAACGGTCAAACCCTTCATGCTTTCATGATTGCCCAAATAAAATGCAACATTGGACAAAGACGCGATCCACAGGGCAACCGACACCAGCAACATCACTATGAGAAAACTTGATTTCCGATTCTGTTCCTGCATGGTTTTATCCTAATGTAAAAGGC
>NZ_JBQCWZ010000148.1:0-2296 GCF_051956895.1 Neisseria sp. P0021.S006 | reverse complement strand
AACATATCCAGCAATCCTGCTAAATTACTTTTTCCCTCTTCCTTGCTCACAATCGGCTCGCCGCCTTTGCGGCCTAGGATTTTGATGTCTTCCTGCGGCATTTCGTCTATAAAGCGGCTCGGCTCGGGGAACTGCCATGTGCCTTGCTTTTTGCGTTTGAGGCAGTGGGTCAGCGTAAGTTGGCGTTTGGCGCGGGTAATGCCGACGTACATCAGGCGACGTTCTTCTTCGACGTTTTCTTCTTCGATGCTGTCGTTGTGCGGCAGGATGCCCTCTTCGCAGCCGACGAGGAAAACGTAGGGGTATTCCAAGCCTTTGGAGGCGTGTAGGGTCGAGAGTTTGACGGCATCGACTTCTTCTTCGCTTTTGCCTTCCAAGAGCGTCATTAGGGCGACGGTTTGGGCAAGTTCGATGATGTTTTTGCCGTCTTGTTCGCCTTTGCGCTCCAACCAGCCGGTCAGGTCGCTCACGTTGCGCCATTTGATTTCGCCAGCTTTACCCTCTTCACTGGCAAGCAGGTGGTTTTCGTAGTCGATTTCTTTGAGCAGGCCGTTGATGAGTTCGCCTGCTTCGCTGGTTTCGGCTTTGGTGCGGTAGTTTTCAATCATATCCATGAAGGCTTGCAGGTGTTGGCGGTTGGTATGGTTCAATAGGGCAAGCGCTTCTTCGGTTTGCGCGGCTTCATATAGGCTGCATTCGTGTTCGTGCGCGTAGGTGTTGAGCTTGCCCAATGTAACGTCGCCGATGCCGCGTTTAGGCGTGGTCACGGCGCGCAGGAAGGCGGGATCGTCGTTGGGGTTGGCAAGCAGGCGCAAATAGGACAAAACGTCTTTGATTTCGGCTTTGTCGAAAAAGCTTTGTCCTCCGGAGAGTTGGTAGGGAACACGCGCGCTGCGCAAGGATTCTTCAAAAATCCGCGCCTGATGGTTGCCGCGGTATAACACGGCGAAATCGGCGTATTGGGTTTTGTCGCCGCCGACCAGCTTCTGTTTGACGATTTGGCTGACGACCCAGTCGGCTTCGTGCTGCTCGCTTTGGCAGGCAACGACTTTGACGATTTCGCCTTCGCCGAACTGCGACCAAAGTTTTTTGGTAAAGAGTTTGGGGTTGTTTTCGATGACTTTGTTGGCGATTTTGAGAATCCGCGCGGTGGAGCGGTAGTTTTGCTCCAGCTTGATGACCTTCATCTGCGGATAGTCTTCCTGCATTTTACGCAGGTTTTCCATGTTTGCGCCGCGCCATGCGTAGATGGACTGGTCGTCGTCGCCGACGGCGGTAAACATGCCTTCCGCGCCGGTCAAGAGCTTCATCAGGGTAAATTGGCAGGTGTTGGTGTCCTGGCATTCGTCAACCAGCAGATAACGCAGCCGCCGCTGCCATTTGTTGCGCACTTCGCTGTTTTGCTGCAAGAGTACGGCTGGTAGGCGGATTAAGTCGTCGAAGTCCACTGCCTGATAGCTTTGCAGGGTTTCCTGATAACTCGCATAGACGTGCGCTGTTTGTTGTTCCCACACATTAGCGGCCGTCTGAACTACTTCTTCAGGCGTTTTTAAATCGTTTTTCCAAAGGGAAATTTGATGTTGCGCTTTGAATATGGCTTCTTTGCCCGTACCGCCCAAAAGCTCGCCGATTATTTTGGCGCTGTCGGTAGAGTCGAGGATGGAAAAGTTTTTTTTGTAACCGATTTGATCGGCTTCTTCGCGCAAAATCTTCATACCCAAAGAGTGGAAGGTGCAAATCGTCAGCCCGCGCGTTTGCGACTTAGGCAACATTTTGGAGACGCGCTCCTGCATTTCCGTAGCTGCTTTATTGGTAAAGGTAATCGCGGCGACGGTATGCGGCAGATAGCCGACATTGACAATCAAATGCTTGATTTTTTGCGTAATCACACCGGTTTTTCCGCTGCCTGCACCGGCAAGGACGAGCAGGGGGCCGCCTAGATATTTGACCGCGGCTTGCTGTTGGGGGTTGAGTTTCATTGAAGGGGAAGACGGGTAATGTGGGGAGCAATTATACAACAAGGCCGTCTGAAATTTTCAGACGGCCTTGGGCGTTTTTTAGAGTAAACCTTATGCAAAATATTTCAATTTGCCTTTGAAGTCTTCCAGCTTCTCATAGCCTTTTTGCACCATGATGGCTTTTAATTCAAGGGAAACCCGTTCAAAAATGTCTACGCCTTGCTGGTGTAGCGCCGTGCCGATCTGCACCATGCTTGCGCCGCACAAGATGTGTTCAAACGCATCACGGCCGCTGTAAACGCCGCCCGTTCCGATAACTTGGATAGACGGATCTAGTC
>NZ_JBQCWZ010000147.1:0-2306 GCF_051956895.1 Neisseria sp. P0021.S006 | reverse complement strand
CCTTGGATCAAACCATCCAGGCTTTGGTAAATGCCAACCCGGATGTGTTTATTGATAATAATGCCAACCGTATGTTGGCAGGTAAAGTACTGAATATTCCAAACCGTAGCGAATTGCAACGCTTGGCTGCTTCTGCTCCTGCTAAAACTAATACGGCAACAGAAAAAGCTAATGAAACCGCTAATACAACAGAGGCTAAAACAGAAAAACCTGTTGTTCAGCCTGATGCTCAAACTGAAGCTCAGGTTAAAGATGCTGGCGTAAATACACAGCAACAGGAAGAAGTAAAACAAGCTTCAGCTGAACAAACAGAACAAGCAGCATCTGCAGCGGTTAATGAAAAAGCCGCATCGACTGTTCCTGCGTCCGATATTCAAGAAGCTATGGCTTCCGATGCTCAAGAGAATATAGTGGCTTCTGAGCCTGTTGCAACCACTGATTCTGTCGCGGAGCAAACAGAAAGCGAATCAGATGGTAATTTATGGAAATGGTTATTGGCAGGCGGTGCAGCCCTTATTGCTGCTTGGTTGTTGTTGAAAGCTGCCGGTAAACGTAAAGATGAGCCGGAAGCAGCGCCTGTAAGCCGTAAGGATGAAGAAAAGGCTGTACAGAAAAATGTTGCTGCTTCAGCTGCTGCGGTTGCTACAACTAAAGTAACGCCGTCTGAAAAAATTCAAGACGGTCTGTTTATCGAAGACGATTTCGAAGATGATGTGGTCATCAATGAAGTAGAAGAATCTTCCACTATTAATGATGTTAAACTTGATTTGGGTAAGATTGACAATAGTCAGACAGGTATTCTTTCAGGTGCAGTAACGCATGATGCAGAGACAGAGCAACGTCGCTATGCTGATTGGGATAGTATCGAATCAACAGAAAGCGTGTACGAGCCTGAACCGGAAAATCCATATCAGCCGGTATCCGTTGTTATGCCTGAACGTAAAGAAGAGCAGGTAAATACATTTGATGAGTTTGATTTTGCGACAGAAACAAAAGTCTTCGAGTCAAGAAATGAAGAGCCACTCGAGTTTACGGTAGATACCCCTGAAGATTCAGACGGCCATGTGTTGCCATTCGATATCAAGCAAGATCAAGACTTGCAAATTCAAGAAACCAAAGAAGAAGTAGAGAAAGAAGAAGCTGCTTCTGAGTTTGTGATTGAAGAAGGTGCATTGGAATGGGGAGCTGAAGATGTTTCAGTGGCTGCCGATAAAAGCAATAGTGAAAGAGGCTTTGTTTCAGAATCAGTCGGTATGACTGCACCGCTTGAAGCCAAATATGATTTGGCTAAGATGTATATCGAAATCGGTGATCCTGAAGCGGCTCGAGAAACATTGCAAGCGCTGATTGAAGAGGCTGAAGGAGATATTCTGTATAAAGCCCAAAAACTGATGAAAGAGCTTGGCGTATAAGTACCAGTAAAATGAAGATGCCGTTTCAGACGGCATCTTTTTTATGGTAAATTAAAAAGCAAGATTTTAGCTGAGTCTATTATCAGTTGGGTAAGATTTCAGCTTTATGTGATGGTTGAAGATGAAGGCCGTCTGAAATACATAATGGAGGCGTGTGTTGATCACGCCTTTTTAATATTTGTTGCTTAAGCGTAGGCAACAATATCAATTTACAAGAAGTATAAGAAATGACTGAACAAGCAAATACAACAGGGCATCTGATGCAGCGTTGGGCTTTGACCCTCTCTTATGATGGAAGCCGTTTTTATGGTTGGCAAAAACAGGCCGGAGATTTGCCGACTGTTCAGACGGCCTTAGAGCAGGCGTTGTCTTCAATAGCAAGGGAGCAAATTAATACTATTGTTGCGGGAAGGACGGATACGGGTGTGCATGCAACTGCTCAAGTGGTGCATTTTGATACGTCAGTAAGTCGTCCGGAGCAAGCATGGGTGCGTGGTGTCAATGCACATTTGCCTGATGGTGTTGCTGTGTTGGTTGCGCAAAAAGTTGTACCTCATTTCCATGCCCGATTTGATGCTTATGGCCGCCATTATCGCTATTTATTGGAATCTTCACCGGTTCGTTCTCCATTATTAGTTGGCAGAGTAGGGTGGACGCATTTGAAATTAGATTTAAATCTGATGAGGCAGGCTGCTGCCTTGTTGGAGGGGGAACATGACTTTTCCAGCTTTCGAGCGGCCGAATGTCAGGCGAAGTCCCCTATAAAGACACTATATAGTACAAAGATTAGTGGAACTTCTCGCTATCTGTGCCTTGATTTGCATGGAAATGCATTCTTGCATCATATGGTACGCAATATTATGGGGGCATTGGTGTACGTAGGTAGTGGCAGAA
>NZ_JBQCWZ010000146.1:0-2313 GCF_051956895.1 Neisseria sp. P0021.S006 | reverse complement strand
GAGTTTCGCCTGTACCGGGCAGGCTGATACCGATATCGGCAAGCTTGCTTTCGCCCGGGCCATTGACTACGCAACCCATTACGGCAACGTTCAATGATTCAACGCCTGGATACTCAGTGCGCCAAATAGTCATTTTTTGGCGTAAATAGTTTTGTACGTCTTGCGCCAATTCTTGGAATACGGTGCTGGTGGTACGGCCGCAGCCTGGGCAGGCTGTAACCATTGGTGTGAAGGAACGCAAGCCCATGGTTTGCAGGATTTCCTGACCGACAATGACTTCCTGAGTGCGCGAACTGCCGGGCTCGGGGGTTAGGGAGATTCGAATGGTGTCGCCGATGCCTTCTTGCAATAATACGGCCAGAGCTGCGGTGGAAGCCACAATGCCCTTGCTGCCCATGCCAGCCTCAGTCAGACCGAGATGGAGCGGGTAACGGCAACGGCTGCCTAATTCCCGGTAAACCTGAATCAAGTCTTGTACGGCGCTGACTTTGCACGACAAAATGATTTTGTCTTCAGGTAAGCCCAAAGCCACGGCTTTTTCTGCCGATTCCAGCGCCGAAACAATCAAAGCCTCTTTCATGATTTCTTCAGGCGGCTTCGGTGTAGCAGAAGCTAGGTTGGCATCCATCATGCGCTTGGCAAGGCTTTGATCAAGCGAACCCCAGTTCACTCCGATGCGTACGGCTTTATTGTTTTTTGCCGCTGTACGAATCATAAAGGCAAATTTCTCATCGCCTTTTGCGCCTTTGCCGACATTGCCTGGGTTGATGCGGTATTTAGACAGGGCTTTGCCGCACTCGGGAAATTCAGCCAATAAGCGTTCGCCATTGAAATGGAAATCACCAATCAAAGGCGTGGTATAACCCATATCGTCTAAGCGGCTGCGGATTTCGGCGACTTTGGAAGCTGCTTCTGGAGTATTGACCGTGATGCGTACCATTTCCGAGCCGGCATCGCTCAACTCTTTGACCTGTCGGGCGGTTGCTTCTGCATCTGCGGTGTCGGTATTGGTCATAGATTGCACAACAACGGGCGCATCCGAACCGACGATGAGATGATCGATTTGTACTTGATGTGTCAGACGGCGTTTAGGTGTGGTCATTTTATTTTTTTCCTGCAACAAAAGAGGCGGATTTTTCACCGGCAACACGGTGTTTTAAAGGTTCGATTGGTGTGCCGCCGTAATTGGCTTCCGAACCGGCTGCAATACCGATCCAAACATTATAAGGCGCGCCGCCTCTCAGACGATGTTCGCTTCCGGCCGGAACAATGCGGCTGAATACTACTTTTCCATCTTTGTCTGCAATAATCAGATTGCTTCGGTATTGGACTTTAATCCAAAGTTCGTCTTTCTCGACTTTGACGGCAGGCTTTTCTTCTACAACGGCAGAAGCTGCTGAAGCTGCTTGTTCATTGGCTGCTTCAGGCTTATTGGTAATTTCTTTTTTGCCGTCTTCGGTCATTTCGCTAACGGCAACATTATCCGTTTTCAAAGCAGGCGTTTTCATTGTATCGGCAACATCTTTGCTGTTTTGAATATTTGCCTGTTCGTTTTCATAGCTGGATTTACTTTGCCAAAAGTAAACACCGCCTATTGCTAAAGCCAATACTGCTGCACCCAATATCCATTTAGGGAAACCCTGTTTTTCAGCATCTTCGTAGCTCAAGCCGCTGTTGGTGCTGCGTGTTACTGCATATACATGGTCTTCAAGTTGCGGAGTAATCGAGTGCAAATGTTTGGTGATGGTTTGTTCATCGATTTTGAGGAATCGTGCATATGAACGAAGATAGCCTGAGACGAAGACAAGGCCCGGAAAATTTGAATATTCCCCTTTTTCCAAGGCATCAATTTGTTCGGCAGACAGTTTTAAACGTGAAGCAACATCTTCAATATCGATTTTGGCATCAGTTCTGTGTTTGCGTAATTCATCCCCCAGTGTTTTGGCGGCTTGTGTGTCGTAGTTGATTTTATCGTTATTTTCCATTTAGTGGCCTGTTGTAACAGTTTGTAGTTCGTCAGAATAAGGGAAGTTTGCCCTAAGTTGGGCTTCATATTCGTATGCGGCGTGTTTATTGCCCAAGGCGGTAGCCAAACGCCAGCCTAAAAGCAAATCGTCAGCCTGAAGGACATCGACTTTGCTTTGGTATTGGCGGAAATAATAGTCGGCATCGTTCAGATTGCCTGCCATCATTTTGGTTCGGGCAAGCTCTTTGAAAGCAGGGAAGAATTGTGGATTGGCTGCCAAAGACCTTTCCAAATAGGCTTGAGCCAAAGAGTATTGGCCTAACCTTGCGCTGCAAATGCCTTTATTC
>NZ_JBQCWZ010000145.1:0-2314 GCF_051956895.1 Neisseria sp. P0021.S006 | reverse complement strand
TTTCTGATCAATGCCCAGCAACAATATTTCCCCAACAATATCCTCGGCGTACTGTTTACCCATTCGCACAATATCGTCATGCAGTTGCTGTCCGAAATGGGCATTGCCGGCACCTTGCTGGCAACCTTAACCCTGCTTGCAGCCGTATGGCGACTATCAGGCCGCAACCAAACACCGGCTTCCCTATTTTTGCTGACTGCCGCCGCCGTCAGCCTCTGCCACAGCATGCTCGAATATCCGCTTTGGTATATCTACTTCCTTACCGTATTCAGCCTGATTCTGTCGCTGACACCTTCTTATCCGAAAGATGTTTCAGACGGCCCTTTATCTACCCGAATCAGACAATGGACAGGCGGTATAGCTGCTTTATCGATTTTAATCGGCATGGCAAACCTCAGCTGGGAATATCAAAATCTGACCCAATATAGCCGTGTAGGGAAAACCGACGATCCGCAAACAGTTCAAAACAAAATTGACGGCTTGCAGCAGCTCTCCAAAGAAAGCCCCATGCTTGCCTATTACGCCGATTTAAGTTTGAGCAGACGTGCCGACCCGACCGATGCCTACATCCGCCCATGGGCGGAAGAAGCCGCACTCAAAGCCCTGACCTACCGCCCCTACTCCAGCGCCTACCAAGTCGGCCTTTACCTCTATCGACAAGGTAAAAAAGAAGAAGGTGCGCAATGGATGCAGGCAGTGCAATATTATTACCCCTATATGATGTATTTCTACGCCGACAAAATACGCAGCCATCCGGCATTCGCCCCACTACTGCCCAAACTTTTGTCTGATTGCAAAGATTTCATCAATGCACCGAAACACCAAACTGCCAAATCTTGTGATAAACCCTAAACAAAACACACTCAATTGTCAGTTTGTCCTTACAGGCCGTCTGAAAATGTAAAGAGCGACAAGTTTCTATGCAAAAAAGCGCAAAAGCACAGAAAATTACGCTATCAACAAAAGCAGATTGCATGTTAAGATTGAATACAACTCTATTTTAATCGCCGCACCGCCTATTTAGTGCTACGGCGCATACAATCACGAAAAGGAAATTCCATGAGTCGCGTATTACTCGTAGATGACGATGCCCTCTTGACCGAATTGCTGACCGAATACCTGACTGCCGAAGGCCTCAACGTTCACAGCGTTCCTGACGGCGAAGCCGGCGTTCAAGAAATTCTGACCGGACAATACGATGTCGTCGTATTAGACTCCATGATGCCTAAAATGAACGGTTTGGACGTATTGAAAAACGTACGTACCCAAAGCACTGTACCCATCATCATGCTGACTGCAAAAGGTGACGACATCGACCGCATTATTGGTTTGGAAATGGGTGCGGACGATTATGTTCCGAAACCATGTACACCGCGCGAACTCTTAGCCCGCATCAACGCCATCCTACGCCGTGCGCAACACAGCAACGAACAAAACAACGCGCCTAACAGCATTTCTGTCAGCGACGTCGTTTTGTACCCGGCCAAACGCCAAGCCAGCATCAAAGACACTCCGCTCGAGTTGACCAGCACCGAATTCAACCTGCTCGAAGTTTTGATGCGCCACGCCGGACAAGTCGTCAGCAAAGAGACCCTGTCTATCGAGGCACTCGACCGCAAACTGGCTAAATTTGACCGCAGCATCGACGTACACATCTCCAGCATCCGCCACAAATTGGGCGATGCTTCCCTGATTCAAACCGTACGCGGCTTAGGCTACCTGTTTGTTAAAAACTAAAGATTAAACAGATCAATGAAACTGTTTCAACGCATCTTCGCCACATTTTGCGCAGTTATCGTCTGCGCAATCTTTGTGGCGAGTTTTTCATTTTGGCTGGTACAAAACACCCTCGCCGAAAACCAATTCAACCAACGCCGCACCATCGAAACCACACTGATGAACAGCATCGTTTCCGCATTCAACTCACGCGGAGACAGCGGTGCGCGCGAAATTCTTTCTGAATGGAAAAACAATCCGGTTTCCAATGCCGTTTATGTGATTACCGGCGACGATAAAAAAGATATTTTAGGCCGCAATATCGACAGCCTATCCATCGAACGCGCCCGTATTTTTGCCATCAATAATCCTGAATCTGATTTGGCACACATCGAATACGACCGTTTCGGCGAAGAATACCTCTTCTTCATTAAAGGCTGGGACAACCATCAGGCCCAACGCCTCCCTAGCCCGCTCTTCACTCCCGGCCTGCCGCTTTCGCCTATTTGGCACGAATTTATTATTCTGTCTTTCATCATCATCGTCGGCCTGCTGATGGCATACATCCTTGCCAACAATATTACCAAGCCTATTAAAA
>NZ_JBQCWZ010000144.1:0-2318 GCF_051956895.1 Neisseria sp. P0021.S006 | reverse complement strand
GTATTCCTACTCTAATCTATTACTATTCAAACGCATATCATCAGCAATCATTCTAAGAAGGCAAACAAACTGCCCTGTTCCGACAAACGATGGCCGACCTCCGAAATACTGCCATTCTCGGCAGGAATCACTTTTCAGACGACGCCATTAATATAAAATTTATTAAAATCAAAATATTATGAGCAAAGTTTTATCTTACCGCCCAGATATTGATACATTGCGTGCCGTTGCTGTTCTATCCGTTGTCGTTTTCCATATTGAAAAAAACTGGCTGCCTGGCGGCTTTCTTGGTGTCGATATCTTTTTTGTCATTTCCGGCTTTCTGATCACGATGATTATCCATCGTGAAATGAGCAGCGGGATTTTCTCGTTCAAAAAATTTTACATCCGCCGTATCAAGCGGATACTGCCCGCATTTTTTACCGTATTGACGGTAACGCTGGTATGCGGCTTTCTTTTATTCACCAAAGATGATTTCTTCCTTTTATGGAGGACAGCCCTGTCCACCTTGGGGTTCATCTCCAATATCTTTTTTGCAAAGGGTCAGGGCTATTTCGATCCCATACAAGAAGAAAAACCTTTGCTTCACATATGGTCTTTATCGGTCGAAGAACAATATTATTTCGTCTTCCCGATATTGCTGTTACTGGTAGTCCGCAAAAGCTGGCGCACCCAGTTTGCCTTCCTCATCACGCTATGCGTATTCAGTATTTTGGCTTCTTTTATGCCAACTGCACTGGATAAATATTACCTGCCCCATCTGCGCGCCTGCGAAATGCTGATCGGCTCATTAACAGCCGTGTGGATGCAATATCGGCAACAACAAGGGCTGGATACCGGCAAACCATATGCGGCGGCAGGCGCATTACTTTCCATCTGCGTACTGTTTGCCTGCCTGTTTGCCTATACAGAAAAAACCGCCTATTTTCCAGGGCCTGCCGCCATCATTCCTTGTTTGGCCGCCGCCGCATTCATTTATTTCAATCAATTTGAACACCGGCTGAAAAAATTTTTCCAATGGAAGATTACCGTCGGCATAGGCTTAATTTCCTATTCGCTGTATCTGTGGCATTGGCCTGTATTGGCTTTTATGAGATACATCGGTCCAAACAATCTGCCTTCGTATTCGACTGCGGCCGCGATTATCTTAATGTTTGCACTCTCCCTGCTTTCTTATTATTTTGTCGAGAAGCCGTTTAAAAAGTGGAAAGGCTCTTTTGCCCAGTCTGTGACATGGATTTATGCCGTCCCCATGCTTGTTTTGGCTATTACGCCTTTTCTTGCCATGAAGCTCCCGTTTATGGAGCAATACGACCGCATGGGATTGGCACGTTCCTACACTTCTTGTCACAACAACACCGACAAACAGTGTATTTGGGGCGATACCGACAAACAGCCGGAATTACTGATTCTAGGCGATTCGCATGCCGATCAATATAAAACGTTTTTTGATACCGTCGGCAAAAAAGAAAAATGGTCGGCAACGATGGTTTCTGCGGACAGTTGTGCCTATGTAGAAGATTATGCTGCACCCGTATTCAAGAAAAACGCCTCCTGCCGTGCCGTTTATCAGTATGCCAAAGAGCATCTGCCCCAATACTCAAAAGTGCTTTTGGCCATGCGCTGGGGCAGCCAAATGCCTGAAAACAGCAACTCCCTTGCTTACGATCCCGATTTTTTCAAAAAATTCAACCTCATGTTGCAAAAACTTTCTTCGGAAAAACAAGCGGTTTACCTGATGATAGACAACCCTAATTTGTCATACAACGGCTTGCGCGCCCATATTCTGTCTTACCGCATACCGGGATTTAGTCAGAATCTTGCCATTGATGAAACAGTCACTTCAAAAGGAAATGAACGCATCAAAGAATTGGCAGAAAAATATGCCAATGTGCACATTATCGATGCCACTGCCTATATTCCGGAAAATTTCAAAATAAACGGATTGCCGGTTTATTCCGATAGAGACCACATCAACCCTTACGGCGGCAGAGAACTGGCCAAGCGTTTTTCTGAAAAACACACGCTTCTTCAGTAAGCCATAGCCATTCATCCGATGAAATTTGTTACAATTAGCAGTTTGTAAAACTGCTAATTTTTTTGGAAGATAACAATGAGCGTCATCAAAGACCTACAATCGCGTGGCTTAATCGCGCAAACTACCGACATCGAAGCCTTAGACGCTTTGCTAAACGAACAAAAAATTTCCCTCTATTGCGGTTTTGACCCGACAGCAGACAGCCTGCACATCGGCCACTTGCTGCCTGTATTGGCATTGCGCCGTTTCCAACAAGCCGGCCATACGCCGATTGCTTTGG
>NZ_JBQCWZ010000143.1:0-2319 GCF_051956895.1 Neisseria sp. P0021.S006 | reverse complement strand
CAATAAGCCCACATATGCTTACCACGCCGCCGCCCTTTGATATATTCAAGTGGCGGCGTTTCTATTTTCAGACGGCCTTAACGCCGATGCCATCGCAAACACTTCCAGCCTGCTTTCAGGTAAAATAAGCCCTTTATTACATAAACCGTCTGAAAACATGAGTTCATCCTCTTCTAAAAAAATTCCCTTTTTCTTACTTTCCCTCGTCGCCATCATTCTTGACCAACTGAGCAAATGGGAAATCTTGAGACACTTTACCGAAGGCGAACGCCTCAACATCATTCCAGACTTTTTTGACCTGACCCTTGCCTATAATCCAGGCGCGGCATTCAGCTTTTTGGCCGACCAAGGCGGCTGGCAAAAATTCTTCTTTTTAGGTCTGGCCGTCGTTATCAGCCTGTATTTGGCCCGTGCCATCTGGCGTGATGAATTTGGCCGCTGGGGCAAACTGGGGGCTGCCATGATTATCGGTGGCGCGATTGGCAATGTGGTTGACCGCCTGATTCACGGCCACGTTGTCGATTTTCTGCTTTTCTATTGGCAAAACTGGTTTTACCCTGCATTTAACATTGCCGACAGTTTTATCTGCGTTGGCGCAGTTTGCTTGGTAATAGATGGTTTGCTGCACAAAAAAACACCTTCAAACGACACAAAGGCCGTCTGAAAACGGAACACACATGACTCAAAAAACCATTATCCTTGCCAATCCCCGCGGCTTCTGTGCCGGTGTTGACCGTGCCATCAGCATTGTTGAACGTGCACTCGAAGAATTCGGCGCGCCCATTTACGTCCGCCATGAGGTCGTTCACAACAAATTCGTCGTGGATAATCTTCGGGCAAAAGGTGCTATATTTGTCGATAACTTGGCGGATGTCCCAAAGGGTGCCACACTGATTTACTCGGCTCACGGCGTATCCAAAGCCGTACAGGAAGAAGCGGCACAACGCGGTTTCCGCGTTTTTGATGCCACCTGCCCTTTGGTCACCAAAGTTCATAAAGAAGTAGCCCGCCTTGATGCCCAAGATTACGAAATCATTATGATCGGTCACAAAGGTCATGTCGAAGTGGAAGGCACAATGGGACAATTGCCTCCGGGCAAAATGTTTTTGGTTGAGACAGTGGAAGATGTAGCCGGACTGAACGTCAAAAATCCTGATAAGCTTGCCTATGTGAGCCAAACCACTTTATCGGTGGATGAAACCAAAGATATTATTGCGGCCTTAAACCAACGCTTCCCCAATATCCGCAATCCGCACAAAGAAGACATCTGCTACGCCACAACCAACCGCCAAACTGCTGTTAAAGAATTGGCCGAAGAATGCGATCTCGTAATTGTTGTCGGCTCGCCCAACTCTTCCAACAGCAACCGCTTGCGTGAAGTAGCTGCATTGCGCGGAGTTGATGCCTATATGGTCGATAATGCTTCCTATCTGAAAAAAGAATGGTTTGAAAACAAAACCAAGGTTGGTGTCACTGCCGGCGCATCTGCGCCCGAAGTCTTGGTTCGAGAAGTCTTACAAACCATTCAAGATTGGGGACATGAAACCATACGTGAAGGTGAAGGTGCAGAAGAAAGCATTGTATTTGTCTTGCCCAAAGAATTGCGTCGTGAGGGCGAAAACAAGCAAATTCTCAATAAAGGGTAAGTTTATTATTTACTTTATTTGAACTTAAGGCCGTCTGAAAATTTTCAGACGGCCTTAAGTATATTTTACTAATAAAAAAGACCCGCCTTAAAGGCAGGTCTTTTCATACATGATCCTGATTATTTATCAGAAGTATGTTGCTGACGGCGCAAGATAGCAGGAATTTCAAAGTCATCCAGCACAGACTGGTTGCTGAAATCAGCCGCAGTCAGGTTCATAGAACGGATATTGCGGTTAGTACGAACCAGGCTTTCAGCATTGCTTTGGCTTTGAGCTTGGGGCGCTTCTTCCGCACCGCGTACCAATTGTTGGGTACGGGCAGCAGCACGCAGTTGGTTGTCAGTACCGTTTTCTTTCAAGCCGGTAGCAATGATGGTAATACGGATAGCGTCTTCGCTCATACTCTCGTCTTCGGCAGCACCAAATTTGCATTCCACTTCAGGGTGTGCATTTTGGTTGACGATACGCATAATCTCGTTGAACTCAGACATTTTCAGGCAGCCAGGAGCAGTGGTAATGTTTACCAATACGCCGCGTGCACCATCTAAAGTAACGTTATCCAAGAGCGGGCTGGAGATAGCTTGATCGGTAGCCAAACGGGCACGGTCGATACCTTGCGCGAAACCTGAACCCATCATGGCGATACCGCGATTGCTCATCACGGTTTTCACGT
>NZ_JBQCWZ010000142.1:0-2324 GCF_051956895.1 Neisseria sp. P0021.S006 | reverse complement strand
ACGAGCTGAATGCCTATATCGACCACAGCCGCGATATGACCTTCTCTTATGCAGCCGTAAAACAGCTGGAAGGCAAATATCTGGTTCAAAACCGCGTTACCCGCCAAATTTATGAAACGCCGCAGTTTTTATACATTTTGGTGGCCATGTGTCTCTTCAGCAAATATCCGAAAGAGACCCGTTTGGATTACGTCAAACGCTTTTACGACGCCGTTTCCACATTCAAAGTATCGCTGCCTACACCTATCATGAGCGGCGTGCGTACGCCTACCCGTCAATTCTCAAGCTGCGTGTTGATTGAATGCGACGACAGCCTCGACTCCATCAACGCCACCACCAGCGCGATTGTGAAATACGTTTCCCAGCGTGCAGGCATCGGCATCAACGCCGGCCGTATCCGCGGTTTGGGCAGCGAAATCCGCGGCGGCGAAGCACAACACACCGGCTGTATCCCATTCTTCAAAATGTTCCAAGCGGCCGTTAAGTCCTGCTCGCAAGGCGGCGTACGCGGCGGCGCGGCAACCTTGTTCTACCCATTGTGGCATATCGAAGCCGAAAGCCTGTTGGTATTGAAAAACAACCGCGGCGTAGAAGACAACCGTATCCGCCAACTGGACTACGGCGTACAAATCAACCGCCTGCTGTACACCCGCTTGATTAAAGGCGGCAATATTACCCTGTTCTCGCCGAATGAAGTTCCGGGTTTGTATGATGCCTTCTTCGCCGACCAAGACGAGTTTGAACGCCTCTACACTCAATACGAGCAAGATCCAAACATCCGCAAACATACTTTGCCGGCAACAGAATTGTTCTCTACCCTGATGCAGGAACGTGCCGGTACCGGTCGTATCTACATCCAAAACGTTGACCACTGCAACACGCACAGCCCATTTGATCCGCGCGTTGCGCCTGTTCATCAGTCCAACTTGTGCATGGAAATCGCCCTGCCGACCAAACCGCTGGACAACATCAACGATGCAGAAGGCGAAATCGCCTTGTGTACCTTATCCGCCTTCAACTTGGGCGCATTGAACAACTTGGACGAACTGGAAGAGCTTGCCGATTTGACCGTACGCGCACTTGATGCCCTGCTGGATTATCAAGACTATCCGGTTGCAGCAGCACGCACCGCAACCATGAACCGCCGCACACTCGGCATCGGCGTAATCAACTACGCCTACTATCTGGCAAAAAACGGCGTACGTTACAGCGACGACTCCGCCCTCGGCCTGACCCACCGCACCTTTGAAGCCATGCAGTATTACCTGCTCAAAGCATCGGTAAACCTTGCCAAAGAATACAGCGCATGCCCGCTCTTCAACCAAACCGTTTATTCGCAAGGCAAACTGCCCATCGACACCTACAAAAAAGACTTGGATGCCGTGTGCAACGAGCCTTTGCACTACGACTGGGAAAGCCTGCGCGCCGACATCGTCAAATACGGCCTGCGCAACTCTACCCTGACCGCACTCATGCCGTCTGAAACCAGCTCGCAAATTGCCAACGCCACTAACGGCATCGAGCCTCCACGTGGCCTGGTCAGCGTTAAAGCATCAAAAGACGGTATTTTGAAACAAGTCGTACCGGAATTTGAAACCCTGAAAGATGCCTACGAAACCCTGTGGCAACTTCCCGGCAACGAAGGCTACCTGAAACTCGTCGGCGTAATGCAAAAATTCGTCGATCAATCGATTTCCGCCAATACCGCCTACGACCCGAACAAATTTGAAGGCAGCAAAGTTTCCATGAAACAAATGCTGAAAGACCTGCTGACCGCCTACAAATACGGCGTCAAAACCCTGTACTACCACAACACCCGAGACGGTGCGGACGATACACAGGCCGATATTCAAGATGACGGCTGCGCTGGTGGGGCTTGTAAGATTTGATAAGGGGGATTTTCAGACGACCTTTAGAGTTTAAAAGGTCGTCTGAAAATGAAATAAAACAAAGGATGGAAGAAAATGTCTAATACTTATTATGATAATCCAGCACAAAGATTATTGAAAATTATTAAAAAAGCTAAAGGAGTTCCATCACTTCGTACTTCAAGAGGCGCGTGGATGGAGATTTTAAATCTAACTAATGATGAAGCTAGTGATCGTAATATTCTATTTTCGATTAGCAAAGTTATAAATTTAATTGAGGAGATTAATAACTATTTCCAAGTAAATGAACCTGACTATATCGAGCATTGTCAGAATTGGATGGGAAACATATTGTTTTTTCTTGGTAAATCGGTAGAACTAGATAGAAAATGGGGTGAGGTCATTTGTTATTTAGATGAAAATATGACTTCATATCTTTATTCTTCTGTTAAGATT
>NZ_JBQCWZ010000141.1:0-2336 GCF_051956895.1 Neisseria sp. P0021.S006 | reverse complement strand
CAAAAGAGTGGTGTAGCTCCTCAAGTGCAGCAGCTTCTTCTATGCCGCCGATGGTTTTAAGCCATTTTTCAAAACGGGCATTCATATAATTTTGATCAATTTTATCGGTTTCGATTTCGTTGATGTGTGAACGCAAATCAAATGGCACATCATCGCTACCGCCACCATTGCCTGAACTTTCTTTAAACAAATCTTTATAACGAGCCAGCAGTTTATCGTAAGTCTCTTGATCGAAATTGAGTGTGGCAGTGATCACGCTGTCGTCTTCCTGTACCACGTCATAGCTTGATTTTTCCCAAGAAAAGCCCAAGAGCCGAGCAGCTTGTAAGTGCTCATTGAGCTGATTGAATAGTTTGACAAACTTTGCGCATGAGGTTGTGTCATCAGGATTTTTTGAAAAATCCTCTAATCCTGCCCATTTGAAAATATCGGCAATATCGGCAAAGCAGACATTCATTTTGTCGATAACCTTATCTAAATTATCGACAAACAGCCCCATTGGGCGATCGCCCGAATAAAGTTTGACGGCTCGCTCAATGTTTTGTTGCATCGTATGCGGCTTGCGGTAATAGCGGATTAAACCAAAAGGCTTATCGGTTTTGTCGCATACGCGGTTAGTGCGGGAAAACGCCTGAATCAAGTTGGCGTAATCCAAAATTTTGTCTAGATAGAGCGTATTGAGCCATTTGCTGTCGAAGCCCGTCAGCATCTGATCGACCACAATCAACAAATCCAGCTGCTCGTCGGGCTTGATTCTCTTATACGCATTGATATGCGACAACCTATCCGACAAATCCGTTTTAAATCGGGAATAGGTGGCGTAGCCGAAATTTGTGTGGAACTGGGCGTTGTAATCTTTCAAAATTTCGGCAATCCATATTTCCTTGTCGTTGCCTTGCCCATCGTTAAGAATATTCGGATCGAAAAGGGCGGTCAGTTTCGGCCAGGGATTTTTAGCTTCCTCAGGATCTTTGGCTTCCTCAGAATTTTTGGCTTCCTCAGCAATTCTGGCTTTCTCAGCAATTTTGGCTTTAATTAGGCGGTAATAATTGACCGCTTCGGGAATAGAGCTGGTGGCAAAAATGGCATGATATTTTTTGCCTTGGCTGAGGCGTTGCCAATTATCCAGCATGTCGTCAATCACCGCATTCACATGTTCCGGCGTTTGATATTGCACATTGGGTATATAATCTTCAATGCCTTTTTGATATTTGCCGTCTGAAGTATATTCTCCCGCCATCGGCACATCGTTCATAAATTGATTGTAGATTTTTTTCTTTTGATCATCGGCAAATACTTCGCTTTCATCTGCTGCTTTGGCTTCTTGCAAAGCGACAGATCTGCGTAAATCGCTGTCTTTAAAGGTGCGGATATGGAAGGGGTGAAAGCCCAGCACATTTTCATCACGAATGCCGTCTGCAATCGAATAGCGGTGCAATTCATTGCCGAAAACCGTGGCAGTGGTTGAATTTTTCTTAGCGTTTTCTTCTTCAATCGGCGTGCCGGTAAAGCCGAAGAAAATCGCATTGGGGAAGGTGTGCTTAATGGTGAGCAACATATCGCCAAAAGTAGTGCGGTGGGCTTCGTCAATAATAAATACCAGCCGCTTGCCACTGATTTGCTCGATGTCAGCCTCATTTACCCCTTCTTCCGCCTTGATATTACTCATTTTTTGAATGGAGGTAACAATTAAGCGGTCGCGGTCTTGTTTGCTTTTCAGCTTGGCGAGCAAAATGGCGGTGTTTTCCGTTGCCTGCACATCATCTTTACTATCGGCAAAATTCTGATATTCCTCCAGAGATTGCTTGCCCAGCTCAATACGGTCGAGCAAGAAAATCACCTTATCCGCATCTTTACGGCGGCTGATTAACTGTGCCGATTTAAAACTCGACATCGTTTTACCCGAGCCTGTGGTATGCCAAATATAGCCGCCGCGCTGATTGCCCGCCGTCCAATCTGTCTTTGCCACCGTATCAGCAATCTTGTTAACCGCATAATACTGATAGCTGCGCAACACTTTCAGCTGCTCGTCTTTCGCATCAGCAATGGTGTAATCGCCGATAAACTGGTGCGCCATCGGAATCGAGAGGAAATGCGTCGCCACCTTGTCCCATTCGTTCATATACACATTATTGAAATCCGCCCAACGGAAGTAAAACGCCGGATTTAATTGACCGCCGGTATTGGCAAAATAGCGGCATTCTTCCGGCGTCATCGCCACAAACACCTGTACCAGACTAAAAATACCCGAAAACGCGCCCGCCTTATGGTATCGCTCAATTTGATTGGTCGCTTGGCTGATGGGCACGCCTGAAC
The DNA here is from genome assembly GCF_051956895.1 of Neisseria sp. P0021.S006. Lineage (NCBI taxonomy): Bacteria > Pseudomonadati > Pseudomonadota > Betaproteobacteria > Neisseriales > Neisseriaceae > Neisseria > Neisseria sp. P0021.S006. Next base: position 20 of record NZ_JBQCWZ010000141.1, on the reverse strand, counting down.
GTTTCAACTCAATATGGAAC
>NZ_JBQCWZ010000140.1:0-2346 GCF_051956895.1 Neisseria sp. P0021.S006 | reverse complement strand
TGACCGCCGAATTTCTTGCCGACAGTTTGGGTGCGCAAATCCGTCGTTTTGATAAGGGTGGCGAGAGTTTCTACAATCAGATTTCCGCGCTGCACAAATCCGTGCGCGGTTCGCATCCTAACGCGGCATTGTATTGGTTCTGCCGTATGCTCGACGGCGGTACTGACCCGCGCTATCTTGCCCGCCGCATTGTCCGCATGGCATGGGAAGATATCGGCTTGGCCGATCCGCGTGCTTTAACGATTGCCAATGATGCTGCCGCTACTTATGAGCGCTTAGGCTCGCCAGAAGGGGAACTCGCTTTAGCTCAAGCCGTGTTGTATCTCGCCGCAGCCGCTAAATCCAATGCAGGCTATAAGGCATACAACCAAATGCGCCGCTTCGTCAAAGAAAACGCCAGCGACGAAGTACCCGTCCACCTGCGCAACGCCCCGACCAAGTTGATGAAAGAATTGGGCTACGGACGCGAATACCGCTATGCCCATGATGAACCCAATGCCTACGCTGCTGGAGAAAGCTATATGCCCGACGGCTTGGACGAACCGGACTTCTACCAACCCGTCCCGCGCGGGCTGGAAATCAAAATCGGCGAAAAGCTGAAATGGTTGAAATCCTTGGATGAAGATGCGCTGGATGATTAAAACAGTAAATGTGTCTCAAGTTTCAGACGGCCTTTGGCCATTTTGAGCGTAATAAATTGTTTAATATTGGCATTATATCTTTAATTTCGCTATAATTTTGTCATCCTATTTTCTTGCCGAATAATCGAATACATAAAAAATTGCGGCTGCTGAACCCGATTTCCGAAACAAAATTAGAAAGCAGATAATGGACAATTTAGATCAAAGTCGTAGCCGTGCATGGCGACGACATCAAGAGCAACGCCCCAGTCATCGTGTACATGGCAAAAATCCTTTGAAATATAAACCTGAAAAAAAGTGGGATTTGATGTATCTCCGCAGCAATAAAATCAAACGTGCACAAAAACTGGGTTTTATTTATCCGTTCAGACAGCATGAATTTGATGCTGAATGGTTTGACTAACTCAAAAGATACATTTTCGATTCAATCGAGATGGTTTTCACAAGGCGGATACTTTCCGCCTTTTTTAATTTTTATGAATGCACTTTTTATTTGTAGTCGTAACCAATGGCGCAGTCCTACCGCTGAAACCGTATTTCGACGTTATCCAAATGTACAGGCACGTTCTGCAGGGACCAGCCCCAATGCGCGGCATACTGTTTCCATAGACGGCATCGCATGGGCGGATAAGATTTTCGTGATGGAACAAAAACATAAGAGCCGTCTGTTGGCACAGTTTCCCCGTGCTTTGCAATATAAGGAAATGATTGTTTTAGATATTCCTGATGATTACAGATACATGGATGAAGAGTTGATAGAAATATTGAAGGAAAGTGTCGTGCCTTATCTGTATAAATAATGAGGTTTTCCGTAAGATTATCTGAAAAAATATGATTGACTTTTAAGTGAAATTTATTTCAATACCATCATTTGCTTCACGCATCACTGACAAATAAAACGCAAATCTAAAATCAAATTGAATTTTTCAGACGGCCTTTGCTGTTTGAATATTTTTAACCTATACCATACACACACATTTCCATGAATATTTTTGAAGCCTTACTATTATTGTGCCTGCTGATTGTCATTAGCGCGTTTGTGTCCTGTTCCGAACTCGCGCTTGCCTCGGCACGTAAAATCAAATTGCAGGTCATGGCGAAAGACGGCGGCGATACGCGCGCGCTTGACGTAATCAATATGCAGCAGCAGCCAGGCAGTTTTATTACTGTCGTCCAAATCGGATTGAACGCCGTCGCCATTCTTGCCGGTATCGTCGGCGAGGCGGCAATACGTCCGTATTTTGGCAAACTTTTGGAGAACGCAGGCAGTTGGGGCAGCACAGCTGCCTCTTTGCTGACCTTCTCGCTGGTTACAGGTAGCTTTATTTTAATTGCCGACCTGATGCCCAAGCGTATGGCAATGACCCATCCCGAAGCGGTGGCGGTACGCATCGTCCGTCCGATGATGTTTTTGATTTTTATCTTAAAGCCCCTTGTCTGGATTTTTGACGGGTTGGCAAACGCAATATTCAAACTCTTCAAAATCTCAACCGTCCGTCAGGAGCAGCTGACTTCGGAAGATATTTATGCCGTTGTTGATGCAGGCGCGCAGGCTGGTGTATTGAAAGAACAAGAACACTATCTGATTGAAAACATTTTCGATATGCAGGAGCGCACGGTGACTTCCACCATGAGCACGCGCGAATATATCGCCTATTTTGACAAACATGACGACAGCGATACCGTGTTGGAAATAATGTCGGAA
>NZ_JBQCWZ010000139.1:0-2362 GCF_051956895.1 Neisseria sp. P0021.S006 | reverse complement strand
CAAGTCGGACAAATGCCCCTGTCCGAAATCATCGTCGGCATCCTCAAAGACAGCGGACTGACCGAACACTACCGAACCCCAAAAGGCGACAACCAAGACCGCCTCGACAACCTCGATGAACTCGTCAACGCCGCCATCGAATTCAAACCCGAAGACAGCAACTTTGAAACCCTGCCCGAAAACATTTCAGACGACCCCGCCTTCCCCATCCTCGCTTTCTTGAGCAACGCCGCCCTCGAATCCGGCGAAAACCAAGCAGGCGCAGGCGAAAAAGCCGTACAACTGATGACCGTCCACGCCTCCAAAGGTTTGGAATTTAACGCCGTCTTCCTCACCGGCATGGAAGAAGGCCGCTTCCCCAGTGAAATGAGCCTTGCCGAACGCGGCGGCCTCGAAGAAGAACGCCGCCTCATGTACGTCGCCATCACCCGCGCCCGCAAACGCCTCTACATCACCATGGCGCAACAACGAATGCTTCACGGACAAACCCAATTCGGCATCGTCTCCCGCTTCGTCGAAGAAATCCCGCCCGAAGTATTGCACTATCTGTCCGTCAAAAAACCCGCCTACGACAGCTACGGCAATACACGCCCAACCGCCGTACAACGGGACAAAATCATCGAAGACTTCAAACAGCCGCAAACCTACGCAGGCTTCCGCATCGGCCAAAACGTCCGCCACGCCAAATTCGGCACCGGCGTCATCATCGATGCCGTGGACAAAGGCGAATCCGCCCGACTGACCATCAACTTCGGCAAACAGGGCGTGAAAGAGCTGGATACCAAGTTTGCGAAACTGGAAGAGATGTAGAAGGGAGATGACAGAGGTCGTCTGAAACCCGTAGCGTGGGCTTTGCCTACGAATCAAACTCAAAATTTCAGACGACCTTTTTAGCTGACATTATCTTGGGCAAAGCCCACGCTACAATGCACATTGACGAGGCAAATAGAGATGTAGGTCGGATACTTGTATCCGACAAAAAACATTTGGTGCGTCTATCGTTTCCGAAAAAACGCTGTTGGAAAATGTCGGATTTGAGAATCCGACCTACGGCAGAAAAACTGTAGTAAGAACAAGGCAAATAGTCGTCTGAAAAAGGGAGGAGCAATTTTTGCCGAAACCTCCGCCGTCATTCTCGCGCAGGCGGGAATGACGGACGATAAAAGTCGGGTATAGATACCTAACCCCTGTTTATAACTGAAATCAATAAGGAAGAACATTATGTCCCAAGTTTTTAAAGATTTTGATTTGTCCTCCGTATGGAAAACTAATAGTTGGGCAGATGAAAACTACAAAGAAGCCCCGTTTACCCCTGAAATTTTGGCTGCCGTAGAAAGTGAGCTAGGCTATAAATTGCCGCAAAGTTTTATTGAATTGATGGCAGTACAAAACGGCGGGATATTTGTTAAAAACTGCTTTCCGACCACGCAGAAAAATTCGTGGGCGAAAGATCATGTGCAAATTTGCGAGATGTCGGGAATCGGTTTTGAAAAAGAAGGAAGTCTGTGCGGCGCGATGGGGCAAAAACTTTGGCTGGAAGAATGGGAGTATCCGCCTATCGGCGTGTATTTGGCCACCGACCCGTCAGGAGGTCATGCCCTGTTTGCCTTGGACTATCGAGAGTGTGGAAAAGACGGCGAGCCGAAAGTGGTGCTTGTCGAACAAGAATGGGATTTTGAAATAGTCGAACTTGCCCCCGATTTTGAAACCTTTATCCGCAACTTGCGGCATGAAGATGAGTTTTTAGATAACTAATAAAGAGTAGGCCGTCTGAAAATTTTTCAGACGGCCTTTTAACATCTACCTATTAAGCCGAAAAAGCCTTATATGCCATTGAAACGATAATCAGCAAAACCGTTACGACCAAAACCTTACGAATAACTTCCCCGTTTGAATTGATAGCATGGAGGCTGCCAAAATGGTTGCCCAACAAATTTGCCAAAATCATCGGGATTCCGATTAGGAACGCCATTTTCCCTGCTATCAAGAAGGCAACAAATGCCCCGATGTTAGAAGCAAAATTGAAAATCTTGGAAGTAGCCGAAGCCTGCAACAACGACAATTTGTTAATGACAAACAAAGCAATGATGAAAATACTACCTGTACCCGGGCCAAAAAAACCGTCATAAAAACCAACAATCAGACAAGTTAAAAATACGGCGATAACGGATTTTTTTATCTCGCCACGCTCGTCTTCTTTTTTCAGCAAAACACCTTTAAACAAAGTTGCCAGCAAGCCTATGGGCAAAAACGCAAGAATAATGTAATTGATGGTTTCCACCGGAAGAATCAAAATGACTTTTGCACCGACAAATGCCCCAATTAAAGCCGCAACAATGCCAACCGGCACAATATGCCATAC
>NZ_JBQCWZ010000138.1:0-2367 GCF_051956895.1 Neisseria sp. P0021.S006 | reverse complement strand
GTCAGTAGTTTTTCGCCTTCGGTCAGGCGGTGTGCAAAGCCGTGTGTTTTGGGGGCGGATGCGGCATCCGTGGTCTTGGTGTCCGGTGTGCAGGCGCTCAGGAGTAAAAGCAGGGGAAGGATGTATTTCATGGTTGGTCTCTCAACAGGCCGTCTGAACCTATAGTTTCAAACGGTCAGCGTTGTTTATCGATAACGATAAACCCGGCGGGGATAAACGGGATAGGCCGGGTAATTGCGGACGGGTTCGCTGTCTTGATAGATGACGGTCGTTCCCGGCGGGGCGTTGATGGTCACGGTTTTGTTGACGGTGGTTTGCGAGTGGACGGGCAGGTCCAAGACGGCGGTGCGCCCATACGGAGTCTCGGTATAGACGCACGCACTTAGAAAGAGGGTGATGCTCAGGGCCAATGCCTTCATGTTTCAGACGGCCTTATTTGAGCAGGTTTTTCAAGGCCAGGCGTACGCCTTCGCCGACTTCCGTGCCTTTGGGAATGCTTTTGGTGGCGGCTTTGGCTTCGCGTTCGTTGTAGCCGAGGGCAAGCAGAGTGTTGATGATGTCTTGGCTTTCGTCGGCAACGGCATCAGGGGCAAACAGGCCGTCTGAAACGGTATGGGATACGAGTTTGCCGCGCAGTTCCAACACCATGCGTTCGGCGGTTTTCTTGCCGATGCCGGGGGCGGAGGAGAGGCGTTTCACGTCTTCTTCGGCGATGGCTTGCGCCAGCTCGTCGGCATTCATGGCCGACAAAATGCCCAATGCGGTTTTGGCACCGATGCCGCTGACTTTGACCAGTTGGCGGAAGGTGGCGCGTTCCTCGGCTGAGGCGAAACCAAACAGCAAATGCGCGTCTTCGCGGACGACAAGCTGGGTGTAGAGATGGACGGTTTCGCCAACGGAAGGCAGGTTGTAGAAAGTCTGCATGGAAACGTCGGCTTCATAACCGACGCCGTTGACGTCGATAACGACCTGCGGCGGATTTTTCTCAATCAATTTGCCTGTGAGCCTGCTGATCATGGTGTTCCCCTGTGATTAAAAAAGGCCGTCTGAAACCTTGCAATCGGGTTTCAGACGGCCTTGTATTGTATCAAACTTCAGCGGTAACGCGGACGAAATCAGATGGCGGATGCCAGGTTCAGATGACGGGCGCGTTCGCCTGCTTCGGCGGCACGTTCTTGGCTGCTGAACGGACCCATTTTGACAACGTATTCGTAGTTGCGTTTTTCAAGCATGACTTTGCTGTCCGACGGCAGGCTTTGTGCGGTTTGGTTCAAATAAGCCTGTGCTTCGCGTTCGGTACCGAAGGATTTCAAATCAACAAAAAATTCTTTGTTGTTTGGGGTAATAATGGTTTGAGCGGCGGTTTGGCCGGGGATGATTTGTTCAACTTTGACGTTGGCCGTGCCTTGGTTGATGAAACCTAATTGTTGGGCGGCGGCTTTGGAAACATCGATGACGCGGTTGCCGTGGAAAGGGCCGCGGTCGTTGACACGGACGATGACGCTTTTGCCGGTTTGCATATTGGTCACACGTGCGTAGCTGGGAATAGGGAGGGTTTTGTGGGCGGCGGAGAGGGCGTTCATATTGTAACGCTCGCCGCTGGAAGTTTTACGACCGTGGAACTGGTTGCCGTACCATGAGGCTTTGCCGGTTTGGCTGAAAGAGGAAACTTTGGTTAGCGGCGTGTAGCGTTTGCCGGCAACTTTGTAACTGCGGTTGGCAGAAGGATGCAGTTTTTCGACTCGGACCACGCTGTCGGCGACGGCGGCATTGATGGAGAGGACGCCGATGGTGGCAGCGGCTAAGGAAAGGAGGGTTTTTTTAGTAAAAGTCAAAACGGGTTCCGTTCTTGAGTTGATAACGCAGCGGTTTCAGACGGCCTGTTATACGCCGCCGGCAAAACCGTTTTGCCGCCATGCTTCAAATAAAATCACGGCGACGGTATTGGAAAGATTCATGCTCCTGCTGTCAGGCATCATCGGCAGGCGGATTTTTTGTCCGGCAGGCAGGCTGTCGAGAACTTCGGCAGGCAGGCCGCGCGTTTCGGGACCAAACAGCAACACGTCGCCTTCGCGGAAGGAAACTTCGTCGGGGCGAGTAGAGCCTTTGGTGGTCAGCGCGAAAATGCGACGGCCTTCAAGGGCCTTGAGGCAATCATCGAAATTCTCATGTACCGTCAGTTTGGCAAACTCGTGATAATCCAAACCCGCGCGTTTCATTTTGGACGAATCCAGAGGGAAACCAAGCGGTTTGACCAAGTGCAAATCGGCACCGGTATTGGCGCAAAGGCGGATAATATTGCCCGTATTGGGCGGGATTTCGGGTTGGTACAAAACTATGGTAAACATATAAATCAATCACTTATAG
>NZ_JBQCWZ010000137.1:0-2377 GCF_051956895.1 Neisseria sp. P0021.S006 | reverse complement strand
CATTAAAATTCTGAAAACCATTAGATCGATACTCATCAAGTATGATATCTTTATTTGCATTAAATTTATTTCTGATAGCAGCTGATGGGATAAGGTAGTACCGATAATTCCAAATTGCCATTTTTATTTACTCCTATAACGAGGTCTATTAACATTACCTGATTCATTCAAGACATCAATAGAATTTTTCCAATTAGTATTAGGAACGGGAAAGTCAACTTTTTTAAATTTTAATTCACATATCCTTCCAAGCAAGCCGTAGCCCGCATTAAACCTATGCAGGTAAGGTGTGTGCGGTACGCACGCTGGCCTTGAGTGTGATAAAAAAGTCGTCTGAAACATTTTTCCGGCTTTCAGACGACTTTTGCCAAATATTATCGGCAGCGGCTCAATGCCAACTTTAAACCTGCTCCGATTTCTTCAGGACTGTTATCCAATGATAAAATTACATTGTCTGCATCAATGGCATCCCACGCTTCCAGCTTGACATGGCGGCTTGGGCTGATTTTCAGGCAGCCGTTGTGCAGCCAAATATCCACGCTCATCATGTTTTTAAATAGGGCGCGTCTGGTTTTATAGCCCAAGTTCCCGCATAGGTTGGCAACCCAATCCTCATAACGTGGTTTAAAACTTTCCTGTTTTAAAAAATCAATACGTTCAGCTTCGTTGTCTAACGTCCTGCTGTTCGCCAATGCTTGTAAGACTGTCGTGCCTAAAGTTCCATTGTCGGTATCCAATGGCAGGATATGGGGAGGATATAGGTGGTCTATTGCCGTTAACCCCAAACCTGAACATGTTTGAACAATCAGAGCTTCTTCATTAGCATAAAAAACTGCCCAATAATTTTGATCCTGTTTAAAAATCATTATTTGATCTCCGTAATTTTGACTGTAATGTTTTGACTCTTGCCATACTCTACCACACGTTGTAACTGCAATCTTTACTCCTTATTAGTTTGTGCGGGTATGGCCAGATGGATTTCGCGCTGTTTGATCATGTCGGCCCTTAATGTCATACCCGAAAGGCTATGACGTTCAAAATTTGCCGTCTTAGAGTTGTCTTTACACCGCTGCGGATAATGGTTTTGCCGGCCGTGCTGCCGATATGGGTGTGGCGGTGGGTTGCTTTTGTCTGATTGCTGTGGTGGCTTGTTGAAAGAAAGGCCGTCTGAAACCGTAGTTATTGTTTCAGACGGCCTCTTGGCTCAAACCTTGAGAACCGCATGCGTGCGTTCCGCACACATCCTACTTGTTGAGTTTAGGTTTCATATGGGCTACGGCTTGCTGCCCAATAATTTTGATCCTGTTTAAAAATCATTATTTGATCTCCGTAATTTTGACTTTAATGTTTAGATTTTTGCCATACTCTACCACACGTTGCAACTGCAATCTTTACTCCTTATTAGTTTGTGCGGGTATGGCCAGATGGATTTCGCGCTGTTTGATCATGTCGGCCCTTAGTGTCATACCCGAAAGACTATGACGTTCAAAATTTGCCGTCTTAGAGTTGTGTCTACACCGCTTCGGATAATGATTTTGCTAGCCGTGCTGCCGATATGGGTGTGGCGGTGGGCTGCTTTTGTCTGATTGCTGTGGCGCCTTGTTGAAAGAAAGGCCGTCTGAAACGTATTTTTGTTGTTTCAGACGGCCTCTTAGCTCAAACCTTGAGAACCGCATGCGTGCGTTCTGCACACATCCTTTTGTCAAGTAATATTAAGTGATAAAGCACATATGCCCAACCGGCTTTGTCAAGAGCTTCCGAAAGGCTGCTTGTGCAGCATGAAAGCTACGGCTTGTTTAATTGAAACTCTCCTGATCTAAAAATTCTAACTCTATTTCCCGGCAAACTATATCTATGCTAAAACCGGTCGGAAGATCATACCTACCGCCTATCAATGCCAGCGTACCTCCATAATCTAAGATTTCATCATCCTGCTTTAATTCTCCAAGCTCCAATGTATTATCGATATTTATATCTTGGTTCTCCGTAGCGTATCCATAGATAAATTTCAGATAGCTGAACTGCTTGAATTTAATTTTTACCCAGTCTGAATAATTGGGCATAGGGTTCTCTTGAGGAAAATCCGGATAATTCACATTCTTGACGATGATATGAAATTCATCATTTTTCAAAGTATAGTTTAATAGAGACCCTTCAATTATATGCAGAAATTGATAATCTTTTCTTGGAATAGTATAAGTCGTCATATTATTTTACCTTCAAAACGCTGCTTGCGTAGCATGAAAGCTACGGCTCTGAAACTCTCCTGATCTAAAAATTCTAACTCTATTTCCCGGCAAACTATATCTATGATAAAACCGGTCGGAAGATCATACCTACCGCCTATCAATTCCAACGTACCTCCATAATCCCAGAT
>NZ_JBQCWZ010000136.1:0-2424 GCF_051956895.1 Neisseria sp. P0021.S006 | reverse complement strand
CGCCACACGATACCGAACAAACCGAGCTGCTGCTGACAGGCTACGGCTACACGCGCCGATTGTTGGAAGACTTGCTGCCCGACTCCGACGTATGGGGCGGCGACGGCGTATTGCATTTGAATTTTGATGACGGCGAACGCAAACGCAATCAAGCCTTGGGTTTGCAACACCAGCATAAGCACCTCTACCGCAGCGTATCCGCCGAAGAGGCTGCGCACATTACAGGCATAGACGTATTTTCAGACGGCCTTTACTGGCCGCAAGGCGTATGGCTGAATCCGCCCGCCGTCGTGCATACCTTATTGAATCATCCGCTGATCGAGTTGCACGAACACTCGCCGCTGACCGCAGTATCGCATGACTGCACACAATGGACGGCACACACGCCAAACGCGCATTTCAATGCCAGCCATATCGTTTACTGCATGGGCGCGCACAGCCCGAATGCCGCCGACACCAACATCTCTGCCCTGCCTTTCCGCCAAATCCGCGGTCAAACCGGCGTTGTGTCTGCCAGCCCGTTTTCACAAAAGCTGCGTTGCGCCATTTCCGGAGAAAGCTACATCAGTCCGAGCTGGCAAGGCCGCCACTGCTACGGCGCGACATTTGTCCTCAACAGCAACGATGAAACTTGGTATCCGCACGAAGAAACCGAAAACCGCGCCGCTCTGCAACAGCTCAATCCCCCATTGGCACAATCCCTATTTGAGCAAGATTCGTTTTCAGACGGCCTTCAAGACACACAAGGCCATGCCGCCCTGCGTTGCGACAGCCTAGACCACTTGCCCGTTGTCGGCGCACTCGGCGACATCGCCGCCATGCAGTCCGCCTATGCCAAGCTGGCATTGGACAAAAACTACCGCCTCGACAATATCCCCTGCCCTTACCTGCCCAATGCCTACATCAATACGGCACACGGTACACGCGGACTGGCGACAGCCCCCATCTGCGCCGCCGCCATTGCGGCCGAAATACTCGGCTTGCCGCACCCACTATCGCAAAGACTGAGAACCGCGCTGCACCCCAACCGCGCCATCATCCGCGCGATTGTTCGGCAGCAGCCGTTGTTATCCGTTTAAAGATTTCGTTTTAAATAAAAAAGGCCGTCTGAAAGTCATCAAAACTTTCAGACGGCCTTTAGCTATCCGTTAACTGCTTAGAATTTCCATTCCAGCGATACGGCGTAATTGCGGCCTGGGGCGCGGTAGCGGTCTAAGCCTTTGCCATCGCGGTCAACCCCGTTGGTGGTGCTGTAGCTGTACCAACCTTCCTTTCTGTTCTAATTACCTTAGAACTTAGCTTCAAGTGTAAAGTTGTAACTTCTTCCTGGTGAAGAGAAACGCTCTATACCTGCATGTGTCTTATTATTAACACGATTAACTGTACCAAATTCGCGGATGCTGCGCAGCGATTCCCAAGTATAGTATTTTTTGTTGCCGATGTTGTACGCACCGGCGCGCAGGGTGAAGTATTTGCCCAAGTTGACGTAGCCTGTCAGGTCGAAAAGCGTATAGGCTTTGCTGTGCTTGGCAAATGGCCATGGGTTGTTCAAATCATCACTGCTGTGAACGGTGTCAGACGGTTTTTTAGCTGCGGTGTGTGTCAGGTACGCATTGATACCCCAGCGTTTGGAGGGAGCATCGTAGCCCAAATTGTAAACGGCAGACCACGGGGAAAGGGCGTTAATCGGGATTTCCTGTCCGTTGGTTTGTTTGGCTTTGCCTTTGATGTAGCTGACATTAACACCTGCGTGCGTGCCTTGCGGCAAACCGATGCTGTCAAGGTTCCATGTGCCGTTAAATTCCAAACCTTTCACCCATGCGGAGGAACGGTTTTGGTTTTGCCAAACGGGTGAGCTGACCAATGCGGTACCGTCGGAAATCGGCGCGTAATTAGGGCTGTTGGGATTATCGGAAGATACGCCCATGTAGGTCAGTTCGATAAAGTTGCGGTAGCGGGTTTGGAAGCCGGAGAGTTTAAAGTTTCCGGCTTTGCCACTGCCGGCAAGTCCCAGTTCGAAGTTTTTGGCGGTTTCTGCCTTAAGGTTAGGGTTTGCTTTAAGGTAGAAGTCAGGATGCGGGAACAATAGCCAGGTTTCGTCTGAAGTCGGCGCGCGGAAGCCAGTGCTATATTTTGCCAAAAGATTCAGACGCGGCGTGAATTTCCAGTCTAATCCTAAACCGTAGCTGAAACCGCTGTGTTTACGCTCGCTGCCAAGATAGGGGATTTGACCGCGGATGGCAGGGGTATAGTTGGGGTTGTCCTTGGCTTTGCTGCTGCTGTTGTCGTAGCGAAGCCCGGCATTGAGGCGGTATTGGCTGCTGTCGCCGAATTGGAAGGTGTTGTTCCAGTAGGCAAAACGGTTTTTGGACGAGCTTTCGACCAGCATAGTCAATTCTTGGTTGTTGGACGTTTGGTATTTCG
>NZ_JBQCWZ010000135.1:0-2426 GCF_051956895.1 Neisseria sp. P0021.S006 | reverse complement strand
GTATTTTTTATGCAAAAATAAAATCACCTGAGATGTTTCAGGCAGTTTTATGATAAGAGCAAATCCCTTATTAGAAACGATTTGCCCTCAGATATACATATATTTCGGATGACTTTAAATGCTAAAAATAAAACAAAAAATTGTCTCAGCTTCTTTGTGCTACCTATTGCCGTCAGCAGCCTTTGCTGAATTTCCCGAAGAGGGTGTTCGGCAGAATATTTCTTCTCAGAATACTGCTGTACAAGTACAACAGAAACAATGGTTAGATATTCTATCTGAGGAGGAAAGGTCGCCTGAAAAGAATGAGAATATAGGCAGGCCAACTCTGGTTAACGATGATTTTTTAGCGGCAAACCCGCATATTCTTGAAGACGCACTGGTTCAAGCACTTAACAGCAATAGCGCAGACCTGGTTTCCTCGCTTGTCGCCCTTTACCGTAAACAGCCCAACCACAATCCCAAACTGATTGCGCGTACCGATGCTTTGCTGGCAAAGCTGAAAGGACGGACTTCCGAAGCGGTCGAACGTTATCGTACCCTTTATGAATCTGACGTTTCAGACGACCGTATATTGTTGGATTTGGCAGCAGCAGAGTTTCAGGACTATCGCTTGGGTGAGGCAACGATGCATTTTCGCCATGCCGCGCAACGCGATATACCCACCCCCGTTTTGGAAAATGTTAAACGTTTTCAAGAAGCCGTCAAACGGCAGACAGAATGGAAATGGTCTGGCGGAATTAGCCCTGTGCATAACGATAATGCCAACAACGCTGCTCCGCGTTATTGCATCGAAACAAAGGGGCAAAACGCATGCAGTGTTACCCTACCTGTCAGTGCCAACGGCTTGAATTACGAATTGAACACCGAAAAACTTACCCCATTGTATGGGCATCACGCCATCAAATTCCGCGCCAACCTCAGCGGCACAAGCTATTTTTTCGACCGCCAATCGGCTTACGACGATGCGTTCGGCAGGGCTTATTTGGGCTGGCAACGCAAGGACGGCAAACAAACCGTCAGCGTTTTACCGTTTTATCAGGCACAGTTGGCAGGCAGCAGCGAGTTTGACAGCAAAAAAGAAAATAACCGCCGCGTTGCACCTTATATGCTGGCTCACGGAGTTGGCGTACAACTTTCGCATATGGTCAATCTCGGCAATGCGACTCAACTTTACTACTCACTGGAACGCTACCGCCAAAACTATCGGGAAACTGATCGTGCACTGCGCAATGATGGTTGGCACGACAGTACTTATCTTTCCCTGGCTCGCCGTTTTGGCAACACGACTCTGTTCGGCGGTTGGCAATACAACCGCTTTGTTCCTGAAAACAAAAACATACACAATATTGAGAACAATGCAGCCTACCACCGCAACGGTTTCAATATAGGTTGGATACAGCAATGGCAGGTTTTAGGTGGGCTTAACAGCAGACTTACCGCTTCATTTGCCAACCGTCGCTATAAAGGCATTATGGCATTCGGCACGGAGCCGCAACGCAATCGGGAGCGCGCTCTCTCTATCAATCTTAGTCACAACAAATTATCTTATAAAGGCATTACCCCTACTTTGAATTATAGTTATAGTCACACCCGTAGCAATGCACCCTATGCAATGCGTAATATTCATCAATGGTCATTAGGTGGTGAATGGAATTTTTAAAAGAGAATCAAATCTGAGTAGGTATAAGACAGCAACCCGTTCAAACAAAACTTTGTAGTGTAATTAAAGGTCTCTGCAAACATCTACGCCGAGACCTTGTCTGTTTGATTTAATTATTTTTTAGAGTCTGTGCGGTGTCATACCTTCAGGTGCTTCCGCACCTTCCGGCAAACCGAAGGTTTCACGCAGAATCACTTTATAGAATTCAAAAGCTTCGCACGCACCTTGAATGGCTTCCGCCTCGGCTTCGGGAGTCAAGTTCAAAGCGTTCAGATGCTCGACAAAAGCGCGCCAGTGTTTGCCTCGGCCGTTTGGATGAGGAGCTAGGTGGCGTGCGCCGAATTCACCGGTGTATTCGAGTTTTTGAGCGTGTTTGAACAAGAATGCCGCGCCCAAATTAGAACCTTCGGCACAATACAGCCAGCCGATGGCTTTATTACCGGTTTCGTGTGGCAATTCTTTGTCAAATTTGTAAGGCTCTTCGCCCAAGTCTTTCAAGTCTTGAGTCACGGCATCGTAACGCGCCATGTATTCAAGCTCTGGAATGGCTTTGTTCAATTCGGCATCTTTATAGATGTGGTCGACGGCCTTGTGGAAAACAGATTGAAGTTTCAAGAATTTGATGTAGTTTTCTTTGCTGGAAAAAGGTTGAACGGACATAACCAAGTTATCAACGCTGTCGTGTGTAACTGTGGTTTGCTCTTTCAAGCGTTTGGCGAAAGTCAGCTCTTGGGTTTCACTCATGATGTTTCCTTTGAATTAAGAG
>NZ_JBQCWZ010000134.1:0-2434 GCF_051956895.1 Neisseria sp. P0021.S006 | reverse complement strand
TGATTGCTTCCGAAGACGCCAACTTTGCCGAACACAGCGGCTTTGACTGGAACGGCATCAAATACGCCATGAAACGCAATAAGCAAAGCGGCGAAGTCAAAGCCGGCGGTTCGACCATCAGCCAGCAACTGGCGAAAAACCTGTTTCTCAACGAAAGCCGCAGCTACATCCGCAAAGGCGAAGAAGCGGCGATTACTGCGATGATGGAAGCGGTTACCGACAAAGACCGCATTTTTGAGCTGTATCTGAACTCAATCGAATGGCACTACGGCGTATTCGGCGCGGAAGCGGCGTCCCAGTATTTCTACAAGAAACCTGCCTCCGCCCTCACACGCCAACAAGCCGCCAAGCTCACAGCACGCGTTCCGGCTCCTCTGTTTTACGCAGACCACCCTAAGAGCAAACGGATGCATAACAAAACCAATATCATCCTGCGCCGCATGGGTTCGGCAGAATTGCCCGAAAGTGATATGGATTAATTAAAAAGGCCGTCTGAATATTTCAGACGGCCTTATATATTGCACTCCGTTAAGGGAGTGTAAATTACAAAACAAACCCCTTGACAAGTTCCGATTAACCGAATTTTCAAGGGGTCTGAAATGTCAACATTTGCCTACTACACAATTACACCGCAACCTGAAAAAAATCCCGTTGCCTACATCTTCCGCCTGTTTTCCGAGACCTGCGGAACCATCGATTGCTTGGAAACCAGAGCTTTTCCTATCCGCAATCCCAACAATCCCCAAATCACTTATGGCGAAGCCGATTTATACGGTCAATTAAGCGTATCCGCACTGATGGCGGAGGTGCAATCATGAATCGTTCAGCTTCAGCAAGCGCGGAACGCGCTCTTCCTTGTCTAAATAGTAACAACTGCATTGAGGCAGAAAACCTTAATAAAAACAATGCAAAGCAAATTCCGATTGGTTACGAAAAATACCTGCCGAACACAGCAAAACCCGAATTCAACGAATTTTCCACCTCACACAAGAAATCCGCCGCCGCCCTTGAGATGAATGTACGCCAGTTCATCGAAGTTTTCGGAATTGAAAAGGTTGGATTCCTTACCCTTACATTTGCCGACGACGTATAAGACGTCAAAGAGGCAAGCCGCCGCTTTCACAGCCTGCGCACAAACTTTCTTAAAAAACATTTCGAACATTATGTCTGCGTATACGAGCGCATGAAAAGCGGTCGTATTCATTTCCATCTGATTGTGAACACACGCGAAGACATTCGCCGCGGCCTGAA
Organism: Neisseria sp. P0021.S006; assembly: GCF_051956895.1. Lineage (NCBI taxonomy): Bacteria > Pseudomonadati > Pseudomonadota > Betaproteobacteria > Neisseriales > Neisseriaceae > Neisseria > Neisseria sp. P0021.S006. The sequence goes on along the minus strand of NZ_JBQCWZ010000134.1, from coordinate 1,183 downwards.
TTTTAAGCAAATTCAAGCCCGAAACTACACATCAGCAAACAAAGCACTCCGTCAGCTTTGGCAAATTCTTCGTGAAAACATGGATAAATACGGTTTCGGCCGTTCCGAACTTTTGCCGGTAAAGACCAACAGCAAAGGCTTGGCAAGATATGTGGCCAAATACATTTCAAAACACATTAACAGCAGACTTCCTGAAGACAAAGGCTATCGCCTGATTCGTACAACCATCGACAAAAAAAGTCTGTGGAAGATTGCAAACAGCAATTTTTCGTTTGTAAGTGCTGGTTCGCGCCTATGGCGCGAGAAGCTCCAGAAATGGATTATCTGCATTGAGCCATATTTAAAACAGTATGCAAAACATGAATTTAACAGAGAACTCAAAGCCATTACAGAAGAAAACTACAACCGTATTTTATCCAGCTTAATTAGCCCGAAATGGGCGTTTTATAACCGAGAAACCATCATCAATATGCCCTAAGTTGGCAGAAAGGAAACATCATGTCTCAAGAAACCGAACGCAAACAAGGTATTTTCGTCATTGCCGCATTTGACCGGATGTTCGCACGAGAACGCAAAAACCAAGACGGCACATTCAGCAAGACCCACTATGTCGGTTTGATTATCCGTTCAGATACAGAAACCCGCCTTTGCGAAGTTCGCACAAAACATCCAGAAAAGTACGAGCATTACAAACCGCAGCAAATCGTCTCAATGCAAGTGTTTCCTCGTGCATTTAAAGACAACATCTACTATTCGGACGAAGCATAAACCAGTTTCAGGGGTTCGGCGGTGTTCCCTGAATTGACCCCGAAACACCGCCACAACCATTTTTTTAACTCCATAAAGGAAAATATCATGAGTATTAAAACCAAATTTCAAAAAGCAGCCGCTTTTGTAACCGTTGCAGCATTGCCAGTATTAGCATTCGCAGAAGATAACGGCATGGTCGAAGCCGCTAAAACAGAATTGGGCTCATTGAAATCGGGCATTATTGCCGTCGGCGCGGTTGCCGTTGCTTTGGCCGTTGCCGCCGTTTCCATTAGTGTTATCAAATCCGCAGTGAAACGCTCTGCATAAGGTGCAACATGGGTTATCAGGTCGGCAGAATCTGTCATGAAACGGCAGAGCAGGCAACAAACGAAGTGATGACTCAAGTCGTACCGACCATAGACAAAGACGGGGT
>NZ_JBQCWZ010000133.1:0-2438 GCF_051956895.1 Neisseria sp. P0021.S006 | reverse complement strand
AATGTATACGGCTTGGGCATGAATGGCTTTTTCTTGCATAAATTTCTGGAAGAGTGCGGTCAGTTGAGGATGGGATTCGCTCAGGTGCAAATCGGCGATGAAGTAAATCGGCATGATGATGTGGGACGTGTGGGAAGGGTTTTATTATAACTTGGGTTGCCGCATTTGGATTTGGGCTTGGTGTTTTTCGTTTGTAATGCAGTGATTTTATTATTTTGATTTGGTGTGATAAAGGCCGTCTGAAACATCTTTTCAGACGGCCTTTTGGTTTATTGGGCTTTGCCCTGATAGGTGATTTGTTTCAGTGTCTCTTCTTGGTACAAGTCGCTAATGGGGACGGTATAGAAGAATTCGTTGCTGCGAACAAAGCGGTTGACCAAGTCTTTGTCGAGATGGAGGACATGGTGTCGCAGTTTGTTTAAGCCTTTGAATATCATGGTGCTCCAACGCATATAGCCGTCTGAATTGGGACGGATGTCGTTCATGGCATCAAGGGCGAGGAGTTTGCGGTTTTGCTCTTCTTTATCCAAAGGATGGGAATAGATGCTTTGGAAGTAAAACGGTTGCTCGGAGGGCGGCGGCAGGCTGAGGGAAGAGCCTACTTTGCCGATAGGGAAGTCGTCGCTCAGATAATGTATGGTGTGCAAAAACAGATTGCCGCGGCGGTAATCGATTTTACGCAGGGCTTCGATGGCGGCCAGCGCAGTATGTTGATGGTCGGGATGCGTATCAATATTTGGGGACGGCGTCACGATAATATCCGGCTGGAATGTTTCTATCAGATAGCTAAGGTTGTCTACCAAGCTGTTCCAAGTAGAGCCGGGTTTGAGATGTTTCGCCAATGGGGAGGTATTGGCACTGCGGAAAATATCGACATCGGTCGTATCGATTTTGGTCGATTTAATCTCTTTTTCCGGATTTTGGCGCATGGCGGTCAATGTGCTGTCGAAGTAGCCCAGCTGCAGGATGTTTTCAGACGGCACGCCGGCCAAAAGGGGAACGGCTAGGCTGTTCCAAACGCGCATCCGGCCTTTTTGCAGATATTGTGCCTGGGTGTCGAAGTCGCATGTGCTGTAAAGATTGCCATAGTGGAAGCTGCCGCCTTCGCTGGCGGTTAAAGTGCAGATCATTGAATTGGCGGCGTGTTTTTCGTACAAACCGTATGCGCCGAGTTCAGCATCGTCAGCATGAGGCGCGAGGACAAGGATTTTTTTGCCGTCGAGGTTTTCACGCGGATAAACAGAGAGTTCGATTTCTTGATCTGGTAAGGACAGGTATTTGCCTTCCAGGCGGATGGTTTTGTCGCTGTCGGAGAAGGTGTCGCTCAGATTGATATAGCGCACGCCTTTTGCGCCGTATTCGAAATATTGCTTCCATCTGCCTTTAGATGAAATGGTTTCAACAAAAGGCAGTATCAGCAATCCTGCCCAAGTCGATTTGATGCGGATTTTGGCAATAACGGTATCTTGCCCGCTGATAGTGGCGGGCAAAGTCAGGCTGCCACCTTTGAGGATGGCATGCGCGGTAGAGGGAAGGGAGGGATAGTTATAATCTTGGTGTGTGTCGTAGGCGAACTGTTTTTTATGAATAATAGAAGTAATAATAAACAAAGTAACAAAAAAAATCAGTATCAGCCCAATTAGTATCAGAAACATTGTCAGGTTCCTTTATTGTTATAACAGCTATGATATTGCTTGCGAAGTCTATTTGTTTGTTTTTCTTACAAACGGTTGTTTTTTGTACTCTAACGTCATTAAAGAAAACGTTTAAAATAAAACAGTTTGCGGGTTGATTATATATAAACGACCAAAATGTAGAAAGGCCGTCTGAAAGATTTGAAAGAAATTTCAAAAATTTCAGACGGCCTTGATATTTTAAAGGTTAAGCCGGTAAATTATGCTTCTTTTGTTTCAACTGCTTTCTGACGCAGACGCAGGCTCAACTCTCGAAGTTGTTTGTCGTCGACCACATTAGGTGCATTGGTCAGCAGACATTGTGCACGTTGTGTTTTCGGGAAGGCAATCACGTCGCGGATAGATTCGGCACCGGTCATCAGGGTAACCAGACGGTCGAGACCGAATGCAAGGCCGCCGTGAGGAGGCGCGCCGAATTTCAGGTTGTCCAAGAGGAAACCGAATTTCTCTTGTTGCTCTTCAGGGCTGATTTTCAGCGCGGCAAACACTTTCTCTTGTACGTCTGCACGGTGGATACGGATAGAGCCACCGCCGATTTCCCAGCCGTTCAATACCATGTCGTAGGCACGGGCCAAGCAGTTTGCAGGGTCGGAAACCATCAGGTCTTCATGACCTTCTTTTGGCGCGGTAAACGGATGGTGTACGGCAACGTAGCGGTCGGCTTCTTCGTCGTATTCAAACATTGGGAAATCGACAACCCACAAAGGTTTCCATTCGTCTACGAAGTAGCCGTTGTCTTTGCCG
>NZ_JBQCWZ010000132.1:0-2483 GCF_051956895.1 Neisseria sp. P0021.S006 | reverse complement strand
GCTTATTGATGTCGGCGGCCGCATTGGTCAGCAACATATCTGCACCGGTTTCTGCGCTATATCCTTGGGGAAATGCGCTGCCGGCAAAAACCAATGCTGCCCACGGATGGAGTTTGTCGGCAATTTGGGCAATGGGTCGGCTTTCTTCATTTTTTGAATAGATTTCTTGTAAAAGACGGAAATCTGTTTTGCCAAGCTTGCGACTGAGCGGTTCGGTACTCATGACCTCTTTGAAGTATTTTTGATACATTTTTTTTGTTTCCGGACTGCTGTCCGGCAATGCGTCAACTTCTGTGGTCAGTTGGTTGGTGGATTGCAACAGTTTGAGGGCATCGGAAGACAAGGTCTGATTGGTTTTCCCCATGTGGATGGTGCCGAGCAGATAGGAATCGGGTTGGCCTTCTTTGCTGATTTTCCAAACATTGCTGGTGAGTTTAGGCTGCTGCCAATTGAGTTCGGCAGGTTTGCTTTCGGGTAAAGTTGCAGCGGGTTTGCAGGTACCTAAGGCGAGGGCGGTAAATGGTATCAGCAGACAGGCAAGCAGTTTTTTCATGTTTTTCCTTATTGTGGTGTGCGGTAGGCAAGGGCAATTTAGAAATCGAGCAGGTTTTGAACCGGATGTTCGCCCGTTTCGGTTTTTTCCTGTTTGCGGTTGCGGATTTTGGCCTTCCTGAGGGATAGAAGGTGCATGACTTGATGTTTTTGGCTGTCGGTCATCTGGAGCCAGTACAAGCGCTCTTCCCGGCTGCGCAGGCAGCCTTTGCAATAACCTTTGGCATTGGCTTCGCAAACGCCGATGCAGGGGCTGGGAATGGGGAAGAAATCGGGTTGATCCATTTTGTGTTGCTTTTGATGTGAAAAAAGGCCGTCTGAAATATAGCACATATGTTCAGACGGCCTAAGTGTTTATACGGTTTGCGAGTATTTGGCTTTGGTTTCTTTATGGCGTAAATGGTAGTCGAACACCATGGCGATGTTGCGGATCAGGAAACGGCCCTTCGGCGTAACGGTCAGGCCGTGCGGTTTGAGGTGGACCAGGCCGAGGGTTTCCAGTTGCTTCATATCTTCCAGTTCGGCTGCAAAATAACGGCTAAACGGAATGCCGAACACGCTTTCGTAAATCCGATAGTCGAGCGAGAAGCGGCACATCAAATCCTGAATGATGTTGCGGCGCAAAATGTCGTCTTGATTGAGCTGGTAGCCGCGCATAATCGGCAGATGTCCGGCATCGAGTGCGGCGTAATAGGTATCGATGTCGCGCTCGTTTTGGGAGTAGGTGCTGCCGATTTTGCCAATAGAGGATACGCCGATCGCCACCAAGTCACAGTCGGCATAGGTGGAATAACCTTGGAAATTTCGTTGCAGGAAACCTTCTTTGAGGGCGATGGAGAGCTCGTCGTCAGGTTTGGCAAAGTGGTCCATGCCGATGAAAACGTAGCCTCGCTCAGTCAGGGTTTGGACGCAATATTGCAGCATATCGAGTTTTTCTTCGCTGTCGGGAACGACATTGGTGTCGATACGGCGTTGCGGTTTGAAGATATGCGGCAAGTGAGCGTAGTGGTAGAGGGCGAGGCGGTCGGGACTGAGGGACAAGACCGTGTCGATGGTGGTTTTGATGCTTTCGGTGTTTTGGTGCGGCAGGCCGTAAATTAAATCGACGCTGACTGATTTAAATCCGGCTTCACGCGCGGCATCAATCACTTCTTTGGTTTCTTCGTAGCTTTGAATACGGTTGACGGCTTCCTGCACTTTAGGGTCAAAGTCTTGAATACCGACACTCATGCGGTTGAAACCAAGTTTGCCCAGTTTGAGGACAGTTTCGCGGCTGACTTTGCGCGGGTCGATTTCGATGGAGTATTCGCCGTTGGGAATCAGCTGGAAGTATTTACGAATCATGTCGAAGACGCGTTCGAGTTGGTCGTCGCTCAGGAATGTGGGCGTACCGCCGCCGAAGTGGAGCTGCGCGAGCTGGTGTCTTCCACCCAAATGCGGTGCCAGCAATTCCATTTCTTTTTCCAGATACCGGATATAGGCATCGGCACGGCTTTTGTCTTTGGTAATGATTTTGTTGCAGCCGCAGTAGTAGCAGATGGTATTGCAGAAGGGAATGTGGATGTAGAGTGAAAGGGGTTTGTTGAGCGCGCCCATGTTGCGCAGGCTTAAAGCTTGGATATATTCGGCTTCTTTAAAGCCTTCATGGAAGCGGTCGGCAGTCGGATAGGATGTATAACGGGGACCGCTTGATGGCAAACTGGCAATTAATTCACGATCGAATTCCGGTAATTCGTTGTTTGTGTTGGTGTTATTTGAGATGGGGATGATTTTCATGGTTGGGCTTGTAGTATAAAGTAGGGAAATTAGGGAAAATTTTAGTCAAAATTTCGATAGTTTGGTAGAATGCCTGATAATGATATGCCGACTTTGACTTGGGTCAATAGTTATTCGGCTTCATCAGGGATTTATAGAACTATGCAGATTAAGGG
>NZ_JBQCWZ010000131.1:0-2485 GCF_051956895.1 Neisseria sp. P0021.S006 | reverse complement strand
AGTGAGTTCAATACTAGTCTGTTTCTTTTTAACAAACTTTTCAGACGGCCTTTTGAAGATAAAAAAGCAGTCGGACTTTATGGATGCTTTTCTCTCAACGGATCAGCGTATTTCCGTTAAAATACGCCTTCTTTTCAGATTCGAAACATTGCCATGCGCCTTACCCACATTAAACTCTCCGGCTTCAAATCTTTTACCGACCCGACCACGATTCATGTTCCGGGGCAGCTTGTTGCGGTTATCGGGCCGAACGGCTGCGGCAAGTCGAATGTGATTGACGCGGTGCGCTGGGTGTTGGGAGAGGCTTCGGCGAAGCAGCTTCGCGGCGAGAGTATGCAGGACGTGATTTTTAACGGTGCGGCAACGCGCCGTCCTGCGCCGAGAGCTTCGGTGGAGCTGGTGTTTGACAACAGCGACCACAGTTTGCAGGGGGCGTGGGGGCAGTATGCAGAGGTGAGCATCAAGCGGCAGCTGACGCGTCAGGGCGAATCGACTTATTTCATCAACAATCAGACCGTGCGCCGCCGCGACATTACCGATTTGTTTCTGGGTACGGGCGTGGGCGCGCGCGGTTATGCCGTTATCGAACAGGGGATGATTTCGCGCATCATCGAAGCGCGGCCGGAGGAGTTGCGCGCCTATATCGAGGAGGCGGCGGGCGTGTCCAAATATAAGGAACGCCGCAAGGAGACGGAAGGTCGTCTGAAAGACACGCGCGAGCATTTGCAGCGTTTGGGCGATTTGCAGAACGAGTTGGCGCGTCAGGTGGAAAAGCTGGAAAAACAAGCGGAAACCGCCGAACGCTACAAATCCCTGACCGCGCAGTTAAACCAACAACAGGATTTGCTTGATTACGCGCAATGGCAGCAATCGCTTGCCGCCGCCGACAAGGCGACCGCGCAGCATCAGTCTTTGCAGGCGCAGCAGGACGAAACCGCCGCGCAGGTTCAGGCGTTAAACGACGAAGTACACGCCTTGCAGACCGCCGAGCAGTCGCAGCAGCAGGCGGTACACGAATTGAGCAACAAACGCGGCGTGTTGCGCGAGCAGATTGCCCGTTTGGAAGAACAAATCCGCCATCAGCAAAACCTGCACCAACGCATCGAACGCGACAAGCAGGCGGCGCAGGCGCAGTTGCAGCGCATCCATCAAGAGCAGCAGCAAATCTGCGTCAAGCTGGAAGAAAACGAGTTATACGTCGAAGAAAAGCAAACCGAATTGGCGGAATGGGCGATGCAGGTTGCTGAACACGAAGAGCGTCTGCCCGAATTGGAAGAAGCCCAAGCCACGCTTAACGCCGCCTTCCAAACCCAGCAGGACGAGGCAAACCGCATCCGCCGCGAACTGGCGTTGAAGCAGCAGCAGCTTGCCCATGCCGAACAAACCGTTGCCAAGCACGAAGAGCGCAAAGGCCGTCTGAAGCAGGAAAACCAAGCCCTGAACCTGCCCGACGAAGCCGAAACCACAGCCGCGCAGGAAGCCGCCGCCTTGTTGCAAAGCCAGCAAGAGCATTACGAAGAGCAAATCATTGCCGCCGAAGAAGCCTTACACGCCGCCCGCGAGGCGTTTCAGACGGCCTCAAACCGCTTCCAAAGCCTGAAGCAGCAACACATCACCTTGCAGGCGCAGCAGCAGGCATTGTCGCAAATCCTGTCGCAACAGCAGGAAGCCGCCGACTTCTGGCAGGCAACCGACCACGCCGCCGCGCCGCAGCTGTGGCAACACATCACCGCGCCCGCCGAGTGGCAGCACGCCTTGTCCGTCATCCTTGCTGAACGCCTGCATGCCCGCGCCGTGCCGCACGGCTTCGTTCCCCCCGCACCTTTGCCGCAGGGGCAGGCGGCATGGCTTTCAGACGACCTCTCCGGCGGCTTCAAAAAATCCCTGCCCGTACAGGCATTGTTGAACCAAATCCAAGCGCAGCCGCCGTTTCAGACGGCATTGCACCACTGGCTCGACGGCGTATTGTGCGCGCCCGATTTGAGCTACGCCCTCGCGCATCAAAGCGATTTGGGCGCCCACCAAATCTGGCTCACGCCCGAAGGCCATCAGGTCGATAAAGTCAGCGTCCTGCTCTATGCCAAACCCGCGCAGGAAAGCCTGATTGCCCAAAAAGCCCGTCTCGACGGCATTGCGTCCGAACTGGAAAACCTCGCCCCCGAACTCTCCGCCGCCGAAGCCTCGTTCAAACAGGCGGAGGCAACCGTGCGCTCGTCCGAAGTGCAACATAAAAACCTGATGCAGCAGCAACAGCAGCATACGCGCCAATACAGCCAAGCGCAGCAACGCGCCGCCGAACTTTTAGCGCGCACCAACCAAGGGCAAATCCGCCGCGAACACATCGAGCGCGAACTGGCGCAGTTGGCGGAAGAGCAGACCGTGTTGCAACATACTTCAGACGGCCTTGCAGACGACATCGTTACCTTGCAAGAGGCCGCCGCTGAACTCGAACACCAGCAGCAAACCACCGCACACAGCCGCCAAG
>NZ_JBQCWZ010000130.1:0-2493 GCF_051956895.1 Neisseria sp. P0021.S006 | reverse complement strand
TTGTTGGGGATTTTGGCGATTACCTTCGCCGTCATTCAGTTTGTTCCCGGCGGTCCGGTGGAACAGATGGTTCAGCAGCTGACGCAGGGCGCGGTTGGCGGCGAAACAGCAGGACGCAGTATGCCTGGAACTTTGGCTAAAAACGGCAACCGCATCAGTGCGGAAGATTTGGCTGCTCTGAATGCTTTATACGGTTTCGACAAGCCGCCTGTGACGCGTTTTGTCGATATGGTATGGAAATTCGCCCGTTTTGATTTGGGCGAGAGCTTTTTCCACCACCAAACCGTATTTGAGTTGGTAAAAGAGAAAATGCCGGTATCGATGAGTTTGGGTTTGTGGACATTCTTCCTAACTTATTTGATATGTATTCCGTTGGGTATTGCCAAGGCGGCCAGGGATGGCAGCCGGTTTGATACGGTTACGGGTATGATCATTTTGGTCGGCTATACCGTACCGCCGTTTGTCTTGGGCTTGGTGTTGCTGGTGTTGTTTGGCGGTGGCAGCTTTTTTGCCTGGTTCCCACAGGGCGGCTTGGTCGGCGATGATTTCGATACACTCTCTTGGGCAGGTAAAGTCAAAGATTATTTGTGGCATATGGCCTTGCCGATTACCGCTTCGGTAGCAGGCAACTTGGCGGTAATGACCGTATTGACGAAAAACGTATTCCTTGAAGAAATCCGCCGTCAATATGTTTATACCGCGCGAGCCAAGGGCTTGCCTGAGAAGCAGATTTTGTGGAAACATATTTTCCGCAACGCCATGATTCCTCTGATTACCGGTTTCCCGGCCGCATTTATCGGCGCATTCTTTACCGGAAGCCTGTTGATTGAAACGTTGTTCTCGCTGGACGGGTTGGGTTTGCTGTCTTACGAGGCAGTGATGAAACGTGATTATCCTGTCGTAATGGGTACGCTGTACGTGTTCACGCTGATGGGGTTGTTGGCTAAATTGGTGTCAGATATTTCGTATTCGTGGGTCGATCCGCGCATTCACTTTGGCGGACAGAAATAAGGCCGTCTGAAAATATCTTCAATCTATTATTAAAGAATGTTTCGAACCATGAAAAAGAAAAAATCTACTTCAAACCCTACTTGGCAAGCCTTTAAACAGCATAAGCGCGGTTGGTTGGCTTTGCGGATTTTGGCCGTTTTGTTTGTCGTCACTTTGCTTGCACCTTTGTGGAGCAACGACAAACCTTTGTGGATACGTTATCAGGGCGAGTATTTCTTCCCCTTGGTAAACGAATACAACGAAGCCACATTTGGCGGCGATTTCGATACGCCGGCGGATTATCTGGATCCGCTTATCCGCCACAACATTACTTCAGACGGCAATTTTGCCTTTTACCTGCCCAATCCTTACGATGCCGATACCTTGAACGATTTTGATACGGTACCCGATCCGGCCAAACCGTCCGAACGGCATATCTTGGGAACGGACGACCGTGGCCGCGACCTGCTGGCGCGCTTGGTTTACGGTTTCCGTGATTCGCTGTTGTTTGCCTTGGTGTTGACCGTGGTGACTACCGTTATTGGCGTGGTTGCAGGCGCGGTGCAGGGTTATTTCGGCGGTAAAACCGACCTTCTGATGCAGCGTTTTATCGAGGTTTGGGGCGGTATGCCGGAGCTGTACCTCCTGATTATCCTGTCTTCGTTCTTTAATCCGGGACTGTTGATTTTGCTGGTGTTGCTGTCGCTTTTCGGCTGGATGGGCTTGTCCGACTATGTCCGCGCCGAGTTTTTGAAAAACCGTCAGGCCGATTATGTTTTGGCGGCGCGCGCGATGGGTGTGGGCAACCGTGAAATCATGTGGCGCCATATCCTGCCCAACAGCTTGACGCCGGTATTGGCCTTCCTGCCTTTCCGTATTTCTGGCGCCGTACTTGCCCTGACCAGTTTGGACTTCTTGGGCTTGGGCGTACCTGCCTCACAGGCAAGTTTGGGTGAGTTGCTGGCGCAAGGCAAAGACAACTTGGACGCATGGTGGATTGGCATGTCTGCCGTTGCTACACTGACGGTAATGCTGCTTTTGCTGGTCATGATCGGCGAAGGTTTGCGTCAGGCATTTGACGTACGCGCACGCAGTTAATTGCTTTTCTAAAGCGTGAAAAGGATGGGCGGCAAAGCCTGTCCTGCATTCTTAGGGCCGTCTGAAAAGTTTCAGACGGCCTCATCCATTCGTTTGAATCATTAAAAATCATGAATCAAGAAATCACATTTCTTACTCTTTTTCTACTCGGCTTTTTCGGCGGAACGCATTGCGTCGGCATGTGCGGCGGATTGAGCAGCGCATTTGCTTTGCAGCTACCGCCACATTTAAACCGAATCGGGCTGATTGTATTGTTGAACTTGGGGCGCATCAGCAGCTATGTCGTCATTGGCCTGTTGGTCGGCTTGGTCGGGCAGGTCGGCATTTCCTTAGACGATACGCGCGCGGTTCAAAACGGTTTGTATATTGCTGCCAATGTCTTGCTGCTTTTGCTCGGTCTGTATC
>NZ_JBQCWZ010000129.1:0-2496 GCF_051956895.1 Neisseria sp. P0021.S006 | reverse complement strand
GACCCGATGTCCAGCACCCCCGTTCCCGGCCCAGGTAGGACGGTTACCTTCGGCCTAAAAGCGAAATTCTAAAATTTTCAATCAGACCTATTGTCAAAAACAAATTAGTATATATAATATTGATTATCAATATTATTTTTATATGACGGTCTTTTTTCTGCTTTCTGCCGCCATCTATATTTCAAAGATAAGCAGGCTTTTTTCAATTTCTTAGGAGTCTCAACATGAATGTGCGTCAAACCGTCTTAGCCGCCCTTTTGATGGGTGCTTTTGGTTCTGCCTTGGCTGTAGAGAATATATATGGAGAATCAAGTACAAACCGTGTGAAAACTCAAAAATCGGATGCGCTGCCGTTTGGTGCAAACCGTGCCGGTATCAGTATAGACAGCGATGGAAACAACCGTTATTCGAATTCCATCAACCTCGAAGCCGGACCCGCGCAGCGCATCCGCAACAAATACGGCAATACGCCCATCAACGGCGGCAATCAGAACGCCAATGCAAATGGCACGGCCAATCCGAAATACCTGCAACCCGGCGACATCAACCCGATTGCGGGCTGGTTCTCGAAAACCAAACTCGCCCAAGTGTGGTATGAAAAACGTGCCAACAACACCGAAGTGTTCAGCGTACGCCAAATGGCCGACCCAAAGTTACCGATTGCACCGAAATTCGGCGGCATGACCTTTGCCAAAGTGCCGACTGCGGCAACCAACGTCTTCTTCGGCGAATGGGCGCCGCGCAAAGGCAACAGCAATCAGATTACCAACAGCACTGATTTAAATATGAACGACGGCAACCGCACGGTTTGGTTTGTGGGTGAGAATCCGACTAAAAACACTACGGGCTTAGCTACCGCCACCTATAATGTTGTCGGCATCAACAAGCACACGCCGGGCAAAAACGATTTCTATACTGGTGAAATCAAAGCCACATTCGGCACGAGCGACAAAGGTTCTATGAGCGGAGCACTAAAACGCGCAGGTGATAGGGATTTGAACTTTAACGGTGTTGAAATTATCAATTCAAAAGGTACATTCAACAGTATTAAGGGACGAAATAACGAAGGCATTATCGGACAATTCTACGGCAATGGCGCGGCAGCCATGGCAGGCTATGCCACTCGCGGAACTGACAACAACAAAGGCGACGACGTAGCCTTCGGCGGTGCGAAAAAATAGCCTTGTCTGCTTACGCGATTAGGGAATGCCAGTGTTTTCGGCGTTTGGCCGTCCGTTCCCGCAATCAGGTAAACCGCCATTTTTTAACTACAGCCGCAGTAGGCATAAATATACTGCGGCTGACCTGTTTCTGAAGTGCCGTGCAAACCTGCATTATCTCGCAGAATTTTTGCTTTACTTCTTTCAGACGGCCTCTCCGCCCCAAGGACCCTATCTCATGAAACACCGCCTCTGCCTGCTTTTCCTGCCGCTCTGTACGGTCTGCCTTGCCGCCCCGTCCGACGATGCCGCGGACGAACGCCGCCGCCTGCTGGATGAGAGCAGCCGCCAAACGCAGCAATATCGAGAAAGTGACTGGCTGGACACGGAACAGGCCCGCGAGAAAGTGGAAGAAAACAACGGCTATATTTCGATAGATGGTGAAATCTACCAAGTCGGCGATACGGCGGAAGAACTGGAAAGTGCGATTTACCACGCCCTAAACGCGCGACAGTGGCACAAGGTGCGACAGTTTGCCGCCCGCTACGCCAAACTGCCGCAGCACAAACCCGCGCTGATTCATTTGGCCGATGCGCTGCAAAAACGGGCCGAAGGGGATTCTCGCGCGGCGGAGAACAGTTTTCAGACGGCCTTGGAAGCCGAACCCGACAACCCCCGCCTGCTGCTCGAAGCGGGGCGGTTTTATGCCGAAGACAACCAAAACAAAGAGTCCGTCGCCGCGTTTGAGAAAGTTCTGAAAACGGATATTCCTGCTGAAACCCACCCCATCGTGGAAAACTACCTGTCCGAACTGGGCAAACGCCGCCGCTGGCACGGCCAAATCAGCCTAGGCTACGGCTACAACAGCAATGTAAACCAAGGCAACGGCATCAACCAATGCGTGTGGGAAATCGCGGACATGTGCCTGATGGAGCGCACCCTGCCTGCGCCAACGGATTCAACCTTCTTATCCTATAGCGCGACCACCGAAAAAACCGTCCCGCTCAAAGGGCATCACGGTGTACAGGTGCGCAGTGTACTGTACGGCAACCGCTACACGGAAAAAGACAAAGATTCGGCGGCTATGCCGGATTACAGCTATCACAACAGTTCGCTGTACGCGGGATACGCCTATGCCGACGCACGCTCCTCCTTTTCCCTGCTACCCTATTTCGAATATGACTTCCGCAACCGCCACACCCACTACCGCGCATGGGGCGCGGATGTCGACTGGTCACGCACACTTTCCCCTCGCTGGCGTATTAACTCACATGCTGGAGCAAAAAAGACCGGATACGGCGGACAAAGCAAAGATTATTTTGCCGACTACAAGCAA
>NZ_JBQCWZ010000128.1:0-2497 GCF_051956895.1 Neisseria sp. P0021.S006 | reverse complement strand
AACCATAGACGAGCTCATCGTCAAAGTCCGCCGCGAACAATCCTCAAAACCACTTTAACTAATCAACAAAAGAAAGACGGCCTCAAGGCCGTCTGAAAACTTATGGACATTCTGATTTTATTCAAAGCACTTATTCTCGGTGTTATCGAAGGTTTAACCGAGTTTCTCCCTATTTCCAGTACCGGTCACTTGATTGTATTCGGTAACTTAATGAACTTTCAAAGCAACGGAAAAGTATTTGAAATTGCTATCCAGCTCGGTGCCGTATTAGCCGTCGTATTCGAATACCGCCAACGATTTACCCATATCATAAAAGGACTCGGTAAAGAACGGACAGCCAATCGCTTTGTACTGAATTTATTTATTGCCTTCATACCTGCCGCAATTGTGGGTCTATTATTCAGCAAACAAATTAAATTACACCTTTTCAACCCAATTACTGTTGCTACCATGCTGGTACTCGGTGGCTTCTTCATTTTATGGGTTGAAAAACGCCAAGTAACAGCCAAACCTAAAGTCAATCATGTAGATGATATGCGCCCAATCGACGCATTTGTTGTAGGATGCGCCCAAATTTGCGCCCTTATCCCTGGTACATCACGTTCAGGCAGTACCATCATGGGCGGTATGTTGTGGGGGCTGGAACGTAAAACAGCTACCGAATTCTCATTCTTCCTTGCCGTGCCGATGATGATTGCGGCAACAGGTTACGACATCTTAAAAAACTACAGACTCTTTACCTTGCAAGATGTCGGACAAATTACCATCGGTTTTATCGCAGCATTTATCGCCGGTTTATTGGCAGTAAAAGCTTTGCTGAAATTTGTCTCCAGTAAAAACTATGTGCCTTTTGCCTACTACCGCATCGTATTTGGTGGTCTGATTCTCCTTACTTGGATGCTGGGCTGGGTCAGCTGGAGCGAATAACCCCTCTCCCCCCAAAGGACGTGTCCACACACGTCCTTTTCTTTTGCCCTTTTTTCTTTTATCCCTTCAGACGACCACCCTATGCGCCAAATGGTTTACACTCCGCATCATTACCCCTAAATATCTCCTCACCGTCCGTACAGCTTCCCTTCACCTTCATCTTCCCGCACACTACCGCCGTCAACGACTCGTTCAAGCGTAATACTCTCGGCTCCGCCTCCCTGTCCAGAGCCACCGCCTTCAGGGTAAACTTCCCTTCCAGGATCCCCTTAGCCTGACCGTTCATCCGAATGCAGAAACCGCCCGCCTCCTTCACCGGCAGCTCCGGCCACTTCGTCGACGTCAGCTTAAAGCTGCCCTTTTTCGCATAGAACTGCTCCATAAAGCGCGCATTTTCCAGCAGGGCGGCATGAGCCGCACGCAAGTTGGCCGAACGGACTGACTCCCGATAGGCAGTCAATGCCGCCGTCGCCAATATCGAAACCAGCAGCATCACCACCAACAGCTGTATCAAGGAGTAGCCCCTCTGTACAGCTGCCCCATTCCGTTTTCCGTCAAATGCTTTTAAGTACATATCTTTCTTCCCTTTATCTTTATCTTTATCTTTGTATCCCTATCCGACAGGAGGCACCTTATCCGTTTGTCCCTTTACTCAATGGCCCCCATTGGTCCAAGTCTTCATTGCCACTGCCCATACAAAGCCGCCCGTCAGCCCGAACCGGCAAACGGTTCAGCCTCGGGGCGGCATACGGCAGTTAACCGTCAGGCTTATTTTTTCACGGCAGGCTGTGCGGCCTTAGGCGCGGCAGAAGAAACCGTCGCCTCCGCCTTTAACTTGTTCAGCACCGCATCACCGATGCCCTTCACGTTTTTCAGCTCCTCCACCGATTTGAACGCACCGTTCTTCTGACGGTATTCCACAATCGATTTCGCCTTAGCCGGACCGATACCCGGCAAAGCCTCCAGTTCGGCAGAAGACGCGGTATTGATATTCACGGCGGCCAAAGAGAATGCTGCACAGACGGCGGCAAATGCACCAAATAAAAATTTCTTCATCAGATTTTTTCCCATAACATATTTGATTGAATCAGTCAGGAAGCCTACCGAATGGTTTTATTCCACTCTGTAAACACTGTCACATACGCGCAGATAGGGCAACAGCTCATACCCACACAAATGCTTACGACATATTAACGCAAATATCGTTTGATTTCAAATATTCTAAACAGTTAACCATAACTTTCAGTACTTTTGTTCAAGAATAACAACAGAGTTGTCATCCTTTAATTTAAACAACAAGCATGCACGAACACTCAATAGGTATCGGAATGGGTATCGGTTCATCAATATCCTTGCACCCATTACCCTACCTCCTATCGTCAAACCGACAGAAACGACAGGTATATAAAAAGCCCCCGACATCAGTCGGGGGCTTTGGAATGGGTGTTTGGCGGTGACCTACTTTCACATGGAAGAACCACACTATCATCGGCGCTGAGTCGTTTCACGGTCCTGTTCGGGATGGGAAGGCGTGGGACCAACTCGCTATGGCCGCCAAACTTAAACTGTT
>NZ_JBQCWZ010000127.1:0-2522 GCF_051956895.1 Neisseria sp. P0021.S006 | reverse complement strand
GAGGAGTCCGTCAAGACTATACACAGGCAGTGCAGTGGTATCGCAAGGCTGCAGAACAAGGGGATGCCAAAGCCCAATATAATTTGGGTGTGGCGTATGACAATGGGCAAGGAGTCCGTCAAGACGATGCACAGGCAGCGCAGTGGTATCGCAAGGCTGCGGAACACGGGGTTGCAGAAGCTCAATTTAATTTGGGTGTGATGTATGCCAAAGGGCAAGGCGTCCGTCAAGACTATGTACAGGCGGTGCAGTGGTATCGTAGTGCTGCAGAACAAGGGTATGCTGCAGCCCAATATAATTTGGGTCTGATGTATGTCAATGGGAGAGGAGTCCGTCAAGACTATACACAGGCAGTGCAGTGGTATCGTAGGGCTGCAGAACAAGGATATGCCAATGCCCAAAATAATTTGGGTTCGGCGTATGCCGATGGGCGAGGAGTCCGTCAAGACTATACACAGGCAGTGCAGTGGTATCGCAAGGCTGCAGAACAAGGGGATGCCAAAGCCCAATATAATTTGGGTGTGGCGTATGCCAATGGGCAAGGCGTCCGTCAAGACGATGCACAGGCAGTGCAGTGGTATCGCAATGCGGCAGAACAAGGGGATGCCGATGCCCAAAATAATTTGGGTTCGGCGTATGCCGATGGGCGAGGAGTCCGTCAAGACTATACACAGGCAGTGCAGTGGTATCGTAGGGCTGCAGAACAAGGGTATGCCGATGCCCAATTCAATTTGGGCAATATGTATTACAAAGGGCACGGCGTGCGCCAAGACAGCGCCCTTGCCCAAGAATGGTACGGTAAGGCTTGCGACAACGGAGACCAAAAAGGCTGCGACAATTACCGCCGTTTGAAGCTGGGTTATTGATCGGCTGTAAAATGCCGTCTGAAAAATAAATCTTCGGAAAAGGAAAAAACTATGAAACAAAAATTGATTTTATTTGCACTGCTGCTGGTCAGTCCGTTTGCCTTTGCTGCGCCGAGCGTGTTTGGTATGGAAATCGGCAAAACGACCGAAGCGGAAGCGGGTAGGATGTACCGTCTTAGTAAAGAACAGCTCAATCCGTATTCGGGTGGCTACCAATATTCGGTTAACCCGAAAGCCATCGATTTTAGCGGCTTGGAGCAGGTAACGCTGATTTTCGACGAGAAAAAGGTGTTGGTTTATGTGCAGGCTGTTTTCCCAAAATACAAATTCGAAGAGCTGATGAAGATGCTCGGGAGCAAATACAAGCCGGTCAGCAGACAGATTCCGTTTGTTGGTGACAAAATAGCGGTATTCCACGACGGCGGTACGCGGATTACACTGGAAGGTCCGCATATGAGTTTCAATACTACGCTGACTTATGCCCAAAACAGTTTGCTGGAAAAATACAAGCGGATTAACCAGCAAAACCAAAATCACAGAAGGGCAAAAGAAGCCTCGATGCTCTAAGCGGCTTGAGCAGGGGGCGGACATCCTCCTGCTTCATATGATCTGTTTTAGGACAAAACCAAAATGACTTTTCAAAATAAAAAAATCCTCGTCGCCGGACTTGGCGGCACGGGTATTTCCATGATTGCCTATCTGCGCAAAAACGGTGCGGAGGTTGCTGCATATGATGCGGAGCTGAAAGCCGAACGTGTGTCGCAAATCGGTAAGATGTTTGATGGGCTGGTGTTTTACACGGGCCGTCTGAAAGATGCGTTAGATAATGGTTTCGATATTCTGGCGCTCAGTCCCGGCATCAGTGAGCGTCAGCCGGATATCGAGGCCTTCAAGCAAAACGGCGGACGCGTGTTGGGCGACATCGAATTGCTGGCGGACATTGTGAACCGCCGCGGCGACAAGGTGATTGCGATTACCGGCAGCAACGGCAAAACCACGGTAACGAGCCTGGTCGGTTATCTCTGCATCAAGTGCGGGCTGGATACCGTTATCGCGGGCAATATCGGCACGCCGGTTTTGGAGGCGGAATTGCAGCGTGAAGGCAAAAAAGCGGACGTGTGGGTGTTGGAGCTTTCCAGCTTCCAACTGGAAAACACTGAAAGTCTGCGCCCGACTGCAGCGACGGTGCTGAACATTTCCGAAGACCATCTCGACCGCTACGACGACCTGCTCGACTACGCGCATACCAAGGACAAGATTTTCCGTGGCGATGGCGTGCAGGTTTTAAATGCAGACGACGTGTTCTGCCGCGCGATGAAACGGGCAGGGCGCGAGGTGAAATGGTTTTCGTTGGAACATAAAGCCGATTTTTGGTTGGAACGCGGGACGAGTCGCCTGAAACAAGGCGATGAAGATTTGATTGCCACGCAAGACATTCCGTTACAAGGTCTGCACAACGCCGCCAACGTGATGGCTGCCGTGGCTTTGTGTGAGGCCATCGGTTTACCGCGCGAAGCATTGCTCGAACACGTCAAAACCTTCCAAGGACTGCCGCACCGCGTGGAAAAAATCGGCGAGAAAAACGGCGTGGTGTTCATCGACGACAGCAAAGGCACGAACGTCGGCGCGACTGCCGCCGCGATTGCCGGTTTGCAA
>NZ_JBQCWZ010000126.1:0-2531 GCF_051956895.1 Neisseria sp. P0021.S006 | reverse complement strand
CTCAAGAAACGCTCGGCAGAAACATGGCCGTATTTGTTTTTAGCGTATTGCCAAATCAACACTTCCATATCGTCAAACGGCGGGAAGCTGGTATGGCCGCCCTCGCCTGCCAATGCCACCCAGCCGGCAGCGCTGTGCACCAAACCGCTGACACCCAAACCGGTACCCGGGCCGATAACGGCTTTAGGTGCAAATTCGATGGGCTTTTGACCGCCGATTTGTACCAAGTCATTCTTTTCAGTTTTGGTCACTGCCAAAGCTTGGGCGGTAAAATCGTTCAACAGAATCAACGTTTCAAAACCCAAAGCCTGACGGGTGGTCTCGATGGAAAACGCCCAGTGGTGGTTGGTCATCTGCACCCAGTCGCCCAAAATCGGATTGGCAATCGCAAAGGCGGCGTGCAAAACTTTCGGGCTGCCTGCGCGTTCCAAATAAGTTTTGACGGCATCAACGACGGTATCGTAATCTTTACAAGGTAAAACTTCAGCCTTCTCAATCACTTGCGGTGCAGTTTCAAGCGCAAAACGGGCATTCGTACCGCCGATATCGGCGACCAGGCGGGGATAAGCTTCAGTGTGCATAGTAGACATGGCAGTTAATTCCTTGGTGATTGAGAATCAGGCTGGTCGGATATTCGGTATCAGCCCTTGTGGCAGCTTTATCAAATACTGCTTTTTTCTCTGCGCCTTGAATGGCCAAAAATACATTCGGCGTCTTGGCAATCGCACCCAAAGTCATGCTCACACGCTCATGCGGCGCGGTAACCGGCGTAGTATGAATCAATGTCGGGTCATCAGCTTCATTGATTGCGGCCTGTAATTGAGGCGCTTGAGGGAACAACGACGCTGTATGCCCGTCTCCTCCCATGCCCAACACCAGCACGTCAGGTTGCTTGTAATGTTTCAATGCATAAGCAACGACAACTTCAGGTTGTAATTCAGTTTCAGACTTTCCGTCTTCAACAACAGGAATCCATGTGGCAACGGCCGCGTTATTTTTGAGCAGATATTCACGTACCAAGCCTGTATTGCTGTCGGCATGCGTGGTCGGGACAATACGCTCGTCCACCAAAGTAATGCCGACATTTTGCCAATTTAAATCTTTTTGCGACAAAGCCTCGAAAAACGCAATCGGCGAACGACCGCCGGAAACAGCCAAAACCGCATGGCCTTTCTCATTCAACGCGGTTTGTAATGCAGCGGCAACGGCATCAGCGAGAGCCTGCGCGGCAGTTGCAGCGTTTTCTTGTTCGTGCCAAACAAACATGTTTCGTCCTTTCATGGTTTCAGACGGCCTTTTGTTGGAAAACAAGGCCGTCTGAAAGAAATATTATTGCTCTTCGTGCCACTTGTTGCCGTCACGCGCCAACAGCGCGCGCGCAGCTTCAGGACCCCAAGAATGGGCTTCGTAAGCATGCGGAGGCGTTGTATTGTTCGCCCAGTTTTCCAGGATAGGCATCACATATTCCCAAGCGGCTTCGAGTTCGTCGCGGCGGTTGAACAAAGCGAGTTTGCCGTTAATCACATCCAGCAGCAGGCGCTCATAAGCCTCAGCGCGGCGGCCCTCTACTGCTGTGCCCAAGTCCACGCCAATCGGTGTCACTTCGACTTTGTTGCCTGCACCCGGGGTTTTTACTTGAGTGTAAAGGCGGACGGATTCGGTCGGTTGTAGTTCAATAACCAAACGATTCGGCGCAGGTTGGCTGTTGTCAAAAATATGGTTTTGCAGCGGATGGAAGTTCAACACGATTTCCGCCACTTTTCCTGCCATGCGTTTGCCGGTACGTAGGTAGAAAGGTACGCCTTTCCAACGCTCGTTTTCAATTTCGGCTTTGATGGCAACATAGGTTTCAGTGAAGCTGTCTTTCGGTACATCGACTTCTTCCAGATAGCCGTTCATGCCGTTTGCTGCAACATATTGGCCGCGAATAACATTTTCGTTGACGGATTCGATGGTCAGCGGTTTCAGCGATTTAATGACTTTTACTTTCTCGTCGCGTACGGCATCCGCATCCAAGCTCGCCGGTGCTTCCATGGCAGTCATACAAAGCATTTGCATCAAGTGGTTTTGCACCATATCGCGCAACGCGCCGGTAATGTCGTAAAACTCGCCGCGTTCTTCCACGCCCAACTGCTCGGCGATGGTCAGCTGTACACTTTCAATATATTTGTTGTTCCACAAAGGCTCGAACATCACATTGGCAAAACGCAAGGCCAGCAGGTTTTGCAGGCTTTCTTTACCTAAATAATGGTCGATACGGTAGATCTGCTCTTCTTTGAAATAACGGGCCACATCTGTATTGATTTGCTGGGAAGAAGCCAAGTCCGTACCCAACGGTTTTTCCAAAACTACGCGCACGTTATCGGCATTCAAACCGATTTCGGCAAGGTTTTCACAGGCTTGCGCAAAGAATTTCGGCGCAGTTGAGAGGTAGATCACGACATTCTCAGTATTCTTGCGCGCTTTTACCAAGTCGCCCAAAGCAATGAAGTCGTCTTTCTTTGTCACATCGACTTTCAAATACTCAAGAC
>NZ_JBQCWZ010000125.1:0-2544 GCF_051956895.1 Neisseria sp. P0021.S006 | reverse complement strand
CGACTATGATGTTACCCTGACCGGCGAAATCAAAAACGGTACATACAGCCACAGCCTGAAAGTAATGGTTCCGGTTACTTCATTGTGTCCGTGTTCCAAAGAAATTTCCCAATACGGCGCGCACAACCAACGTTCGCATGTGACGGTCAGTCTGATTGCGAATGCGGATGTAGGCATTGAAGAAATCATCGATTACGTCGAAGCGCAAGCAAGCTGCCAGCTCTACGGCTTGCTCAAACGCCCTGACGAGAAGTATGTAACGGAAAAAGCGTACGAAAATCCGAAGTTTGTCGAAGACATGGTTCGCGATGTGGCTACTGCGCTGATTGCCGACAAACGCATCGAGTCGTTTGTTGTCGAAAGCGAAAACTTCGAATCGATACACAACCATTCCGCTTACGCTTATATCGCTTATCCTTAAAGCCAAGCCGAATAGCAACAAAGGCCGTCTGAACATTTCAGACGGCCTTTGGCATAAATTGAACGATACCATGAGACTATCGGTCATATATGGGCAACCCTATTTCGATATAATTCAAAAGCATTAGATTTCTCTCGCAATATTTAACATAAATTAAGCCGATTGTTTTCCCCATCATTTATAATGACGGTTTCTCAACGGCATATCCGTGGATATTATGAAAAAATTCCTTTATTTCCTCATTGCATTTTTAGGCTTGAGCAGCTTCGCATTCGCAGTAGATGCCAATGATTTGCTGCCTCCAGAGCAAGCCTTTGTACCTCAAGTCAATGTAACCGATCAAGGCATCAGCGTGCAGTTCAAAATCGCTGACGGCTACTATATGTACCAGTCCAAAATCGTTGCAGCGACCAATCCTGACAAAATCCTAGGCGAACCCAAATTCAGTAAAGGTGAAGAAAAAGAAGACGAATTCTTCGGCAAACAAACGGTTTACCACCATACCGCACAGGTTGACCTACCTTACAAACAAGCCGCGCCGCAATACAAACTGACACTGACTTATCAAGGCTGTGCCGAAGTAGGTGTGTGTTATCCGCCTGTGGACACTGAGTTTGACGTAAAAGGCAACGGGGTTTACCAGCCGCAAAGCGATGAGCCGGTTTCTGCCAAAGACCGCTTTTTACAACCGTCCGCCTCTTCAGACGGCCCAATGCCTGCCCAGCCTAGTGCAAACAATCCCGACAGCAGCCGCTTCAAGCTCTCTTGGGATACTTTAAACGCCAACCTGTTGGCGTTTTTTGTCGCAGGTTTGGGCTTAAGCTTTACCGCCTGCATGTATCCGCTCCTGCCGATTGTTTCCAGTATTGTCGTGGGCGACAAAAAAGCCGGCAAAGGCCGCGCGTTTACCTTGTCTATGGTTTATGTACAAGGTTTGGCATTGACCTACACCTTGGTCGGCGTGATTGCCGGTTTGACCGGCGCGCTGTTGACCGTATGGCTGCAACAACCTTGGGTCGTACTGGCCGCCGCAGGACTGATGGTGATATTGGCATTGTCGATGTTCGGCTTCTTCAATATCCAGCTGCCCAACTCTGTCCAATCCTATTTCCAAAATCAAAGCAGCAAACTCTCCGGCGGTAAAATCGTTTCCGTCTTTATCATGGGTATTTTGTCTGCACTGATTGTCGGCCCGTGCGTTGCGCCTCCGCTGGCATTTGCTTTGGGCTATATCGGCCAAACCGGCGATGCCGTGTTGGGCGGCCTCGCGCTTTATGTCTTAGCACTCGGCACCGGCGTACCGCTCATCATCATCGGCACATTCGGCGGTCATATCCTGCCTAAAGCAGGCGACTGGATGAACGGCATCAAATACGCATTCGGCTTCATCTTGCTGGCCGTTGCCGTATACCTTGCCACACCGCATCTGCCTTATTTCGCAGTAGTCGGCCTCTACACCTTGCTGATGATTGTTCCCGCCCTGATGCTTTTGGCGAAATCCGGCAAACAGAAAGGCCGTCTGAAAACGGTTGCCGCCGTATTGGGCTTTTTACTGCTGATTGGCGGCTCATGGTTTGGCTGGCAAAGCTTCAATAAACAAACCACCGCCCTCCACCACTTCTTAACGCTGGTTCCGCCATCCGAAGCCGGCCAAGAAACCGACCACGGTAAGATGTTTACCGATGTCGGAGAACTCAAAGCCGCTATGGATGCCGCCTTGAAAGCCGATCCTAGCAAACCCGTGCTGATTGATTTCTACGCCGACTGGTGCGTATCCTGCAAAGAAATGGCCGCCTACACGCTCAACCAACCGCAGGTACACGAAGCAGTCGATATGCAACGCTTCTTCCAAATCGACGTAACCGCCAACACTCCCGACCATCAAGCCTTACTGAAAGAATACGGCCTCTTCGGCCCTCCGGGCGTGTTTGTTGTCCGCGCCGACGGCAGTCATAGCGAAGCTTTATTAGGCTTTGTCAAACCCGATGCCTTCATTGAATGGTATCGCAAAAACGAGAAATAGCCGTCTATAAAAAGGCCGTCTGAAAACAGATTTTCAGACGGCCTTTTCTTATGTTTAAAAATTAAAATTCATCTTGAGCCCAACGCGTAGAACGCAAAAT
>NZ_JBQCWZ010000124.1:0-2553 GCF_051956895.1 Neisseria sp. P0021.S006 | reverse complement strand
CTATGCTGTCGGCAAAAACCTGTTTTGCCATACGGACTTCGTTTTCAGTCAGTCTGCGCCAATTGGAAAAAATCATATTTTAAAGAAGAATATAGGATATAAAGATTTTCAGGCCGTCTGAAAGTTTCAGACGGCCTGACCATTGGATTTATTGTTCTTCTGAAGCGGCTTGTTTGCCGTTGTCGAACAATTTGTCCATAGGCGTCAGATTGACTGCATTGCCTTGGCTGACTATCCATTTGTTTTCAACACGCCACACGCCTGAGGTATCTTCAACTCGCAAGTACCAATGGTTGGTTTGGCGTAAAGGCTTAAAGACGGCTTCGTATTCCATACGGCCGTTTTGCGGTTCGGCAGTTACGGCGCGTAGCTTGACGGTTTGGTCGTCAGCTTTGCGTGTAGGGTGCATCAGCAGCAGGTTTAATGGCTGTTTGGGATCGAATTGTCCGCTGACGAATACTTTGGCGGCATTCATGTCCGGACTGATTAAAACCTGCACCTGAATCTGTCGTTTAACGGCTTCTTCATCGCGGTGAAGCTGGATTTCGATGTGTTTGCCGTCTTTATAGTAATCGTCGGAAACTAAGTCTGTCGTATGTTCTTTTGCGACGAAGAACATAGACACGCTGGCGATAACGACAAAGATTGGACCTGCCATCAGCACCCAAGGCCAAGTGTGTTTATACCAAGGCTTAGTGGAATTGGGTTTGGACACCGTTGTTATTCTCCAATAAAGGTTGCTTTTTCATTCAAGACAGTCGGTTCGGCATCAGCGTCATCGGTTTCACGATATGTGAAAGTAAATTCAATCGGCTGGCTGCCTTTTTCGGCGTACTCAGGGATGGTGGACACTTGAACCGGAATGGTCACGGTTTCGCGTGGCGCAATTTTAATACCGTTTTCAGGCAAGCCGGTCAAGGCGATATCATCAAAACCTTTGACTGTGGCAGTAACGGTCTGTTCATGTTCACTCTTATTAATGATGCGCAGGTTGTAGGCATTTTCCACCCAGCCTTGGCTGTTTTCGCGCACCATCACGCCGCGGTCTTTCAGAATATCCACTTCGACCATTTTACGAGTGGCAATACCGGTTAAGAAAGCAATAATAACCACAAACAATACTGCACCATAACCTGCAACGCGAGGGCGTTTCAGGCGTTTTTTGATGTCGCTTTCAGGGTATTCATGCTCCATTGCGCCTTCTGTGGTGTAACGGATCAGGCCGCGCGGATAACCCATTTTGTCCATGATTTCGTCACAAGCGTCGATACAGGCTGCACAACCGATACATTGGTATTGCAAACCGTTGCGGATGTCGATGCCGACAGGGCAGACCTGTACACACATGGCACAGTTGATACAGTCACCCAAGCCGCTGTCTTCTTTGTTGGCGGTTTTTTTGCGTGCACCGCGAGGTTCGCCGCGTTCGGTATCGTAGGAAATAATCAGTGTGTCTTTGTCAAACATCGCACTTTGGAAGCGTGCATACGGGCACATATGCAGACACACTTTTTCGCGCATGATGTGGGCAAAAAAGAAGGTCATGAATCCGTAAAACGCTGCGGCAAACATTGCGCCACCGCCTGCCGCGCCGGTAAACAGGGCTGGAACAAATTCACGGATTGGATTAAACCAGCCTGCGAAAGTAATACCTGTCCATGCGCAGAAGAGGAAAATCAACAGGGCTTTGGTGGCTTTAATGCGGATTTTAGTAAAGTTCCAAGGCGATTTTTCCAGTTTTAAACGTTTGTTGCGGTCGCCTTCAACCAAGTTGTCGATCCAAAGCATGATTTCGGTGTAAACCGTTTGCGGGCAAGAATAGCCGCACCACAAACGACCGGCAATGGTTGTCCACCAAAACAGGCCGAAGGCACAAATCATCAGCAGCAGGGCAAGGTAAATCAAATCGCCCATGCCCAGTGACAGGCCGAAAATGAAAAAATGACGGTCAGGGATATTGAATAAAACTGCCTGACGGCCACTCCAGTTAAACCATGGAATCACATAAAACACAAATTGCGTGGCCAATACGGCGGCAATACGCAATTTGGCAAACCGGCCTTCTGCTTTTTTCGGATGGATGCGTTCGCCTTCAGGGTGGATCTGGATAACGCTGGCTCTTGGATTGAATGTTTTAGGAGGAGCGGTTTTGGCAGGTTTATCTGTTGAGGAGGGAGTGTTTTCAGCTTGGTTTTCGGGTGACATAATCAGTGTTCCTTAATGAAGTGCACACAAGCCTTTTGTCATGGTAGTAGTTTGATGTGAGTATTTTCAGACGGCCTTAGGCGTGCATATAAAATCATAACATTTGGCTCTATGCAAAGCAAAAGCAGGGTTTGCCCTTAACAATAGTTGCGGTACTCCTGTCTCATACAAGGCCGTCTGAAAAGAGCAGTATTCAAAGACTTACGGAATAAGTGTAGGTTTATACTTATAGCGATTTCCTATTTATCCGATAAAAAATTTACAACATACTGTTTCAAAACGAAATAACAGTTAATATCATCTATCCCGTCCGTTTCAGACGGCCTATTGGAAATCATGCCGTCTGAC
>NZ_JBQCWZ010000123.1:0-2601 GCF_051956895.1 Neisseria sp. P0021.S006 | reverse complement strand
TTTTCACATTCAATGTCTTTGGTGGACAATACCATCAAAACACCGAAGCTGACTGCCGCCATCAAAGCATAGGTAATGGCGTAATACAAACCTGCAGTAAAGCCGACTGCGCCTGCCATAAACGCCAACAGGATAAAGCCCATGTGCGATACGGTAGAATAGGCAAGCATACGTTTGATATTGGTTTGCATGATGGCGGCAAGGTTACCGACCACCAAAGAAGCAACGGCAAGAATGGCCAACATCGGCGCCCAGTCTGAATGTATGGTACCCATACCGGTAACAAGGATACGGAACGCAAAGACAACGGCGGCGATTTTCGGAGCCGTACCCACAAAGGCGGTAACAGAGGTCGGCGCACCATCGTACACATCGGGTACCCACATATGGAATGGAACCGCACCCAATTTAAATGCAATGGCGACTACGATAAATACCATACCCAATTTCAACAACCATTCATTGGCCTGCTCATTGAAAGCAGAAGCCAAGACGGAAGCAAAATCAAGGGAACCGGTGGCGCCGTAAACCATAGAAATACCATAGAGCAGCAAACCGGAGGCCAACGCGCCCAATACGAAGTATTTCAGCGCGGCCTCGGCAGAGCGGCCGGAGTCGCGGCGCAGGGCAATCATGGCGTACAGCGACAAAGACAACAATTCCAAACCGATATACGCAGTCAAGAAATGTGCCGAGCTGACCATGACGCTCATACCCAACAGGGCAAACAATGACAGGGTGTAAAACTCGCCTTTAAAGATTTGGCGGTCTTGGTTGTACGGTTTACTGTAAATAAACAGACCAAACGTCAGCGCATACAGCACCAGTTTTGCCAAACGGGACATGCCATCTGCAATATACATACCGTGAAAGGCATCGACACTACCCTGCTCCCATACCGCCAATTGGGTGACGGCCACGATGATGACCGTTCCCAAACTCATCAGATGGGTCAGATAGCGGCTTTTATCGCAAATCCACAAGTCTGCCAGCAATACGACACCCAATAGCGCAAGCAGCACGATTTCGGGCATGGCGGGCATTAAATTCAAATCAGACCAGTTCATTTACACACCTCAAATCTTGCTTTGTGCCACATGGGCAATCAAATCGTTTGCCGCTTGATGCACCACTTCGATAAACGCTTGCGGATACAGACCCATGCCCAAAACAGCAACCGCCAAAATCGCCAAAATCGCAAATTCACGGCAATTGATGTCTTTCATTTCGGCAACGTGCGGATTGTGGATTGCACCAAAAATAACGCGTTTGTACATCCACAGGGTATAAGACGCACCGTAAATCAGGGTCATGGCAGCCAACGCACCTACCCAGAAATTCACTTTAACCGCGCCCATAATCACCATAAACTCGCCCACGAAGCCGGAAGTCGCAGGCAGACCGGCATTGGCCATACCGAACAACATCATAAACGCCGCAAACTTAGGCATCACATTGACCACGCCGCCATAATCGGCAATATTGCGGGTATGCAGGCGGTCGTACATCACGCCGATACACATAAACATCGCGGCGGACACAAAACCGTGGGAAATCATTTGAATGATTGCGCCTTTCAATGCCCAGTCATTCAATTGGCCGTTCACAAACAGGAACATGCCCAAAGTGACAAAACCCATATGGCTGATGGAAGAGTATGCCACCAGTTTTTTCATATCGGTTTGCACCAAAGCCACCATACCGATGTAAATCACGGCAATCAGGCTCAATACGATGATTACAGGGGCAAAATAGCGTGCCGCATCCGGCATAATCGGCAGGATAAAGCGCAAGAAACCATACGCACCCAGTTTCAGCGTAATTGCCGCCAACACCATCGAACCGCCGGTCGGCGCTTCAACGTGGGCATCCGGCAACCAAGTGTGCACAGGGAACATCGGCACTTTTACAGCAAATGACAGGAAGAACGCCACAAACAAAAGCTGTTGTACGCCCAACGGAATCTGTTTGATGTTTTGGAAATCGACAATAGAGAAGCTGCCTGTTTGATAGTGCAGGTAAACCATGGCAACCAGCATCAAAAGCGAACCCATCAGCGTATAGAGGAACAGCTTGACCGACGCATAGACGCGGCGCGGACCGCCCCATACACCGATAATCAGGTACAGCGGAATCAGCATACCCTCGAAGAACACATAAAACAGAATCGCATCCTGCGCGGCAAACGCGCCGTTAATCAAACCCGACATCATCAGGAATGCCGCCATATACTGCGCCGGACGTTTCTGAATGACTTCCCAACCGGCCAATACCACCAACAGCGTAATAAACGCATTCAAGATGATAAAGAGCACTGAAATACCATCCACGCCCAATGCGTAGTTGATTTTCAGAAGCGGAATCCACTCGTGGAACTCGGTAAACTGATAGCCGCCGCTCAAACGGTCGAAACCGGTAAACAGGGGCAGCGTTACCAAGAAACCGGCAAGCGCACCCATGAAGGCAAGCACACGCGCCAGCGGCGCACGGCTGTCTTTACCGGTCGCCAAAACCAGCACACCTGCGGCGATGGGTATCCATATTGCCAAGCTGAGTAGGTAGTTGGAAAACATAGTGGTTAACCTGTGGTTAAAATAAAAA
>NZ_JBQCWZ010000122.1:0-2604 GCF_051956895.1 Neisseria sp. P0021.S006 | reverse complement strand
CATAGCCTATTGTGGTGTTTTTGTAACGAGTCTCGACCTTTGACAATACGGCTGTATACAGAAAGTTGGAGCATTTGGTATCCATCTTTTAATAGAAACTGGCGGAATTGATTGGCGGCTTTGCGCTTTGCCGTTGTGGTGACCGGTAGGTCGAAGAAGACGATAATCCTCATAAATTTGGCCTCACTCATATTGGTATTCTTTCAATGGCAAGATTTCAGGCAGTTTCAGCTGTTTGGCGTTTTTATCGGTTACGCTGGCTTGAAATGAGGAAATCATTTTGTCTATGGCAGCCAAGGTGCTGAAATGTTGTCGTTTGATACAGATTTGACAGTGAAGGGTCTTGATAAGGTTTTGTTTGAGATTGGAGGTCAGATCAGTTTTCAGACGGCCTTGTTCATGCAAATGTATAACGACCAGGTCGGCCAATGGGCGTAAGGGTTCGATAAAGTCATCGGCGAGGTTGAATGGATTTAGTTCGCTTCTATGAAACAAGCCTAATGCAGGCAACCATCCATATAAAGTCAGGGCGCGTGCAACTGCTGCACGGAGTACGGCGTAGGTGTAGTTCAATGCGGCATTGACGGCATTGTTGTCATTGCGAGTAAACTTTTCTCCAAAGAGGGCTTGGAAGTAGAGGGCGGCAGCTTGGGCTTCACGGTTTCCTGTATCGCCCGAACGGACTTCGACTGCCAAAGTGCGCAGCCGTTTGGCGGCAAGATCATTGCCTGTTTCGTCTGCGACAAATGCTTGATTTAGGATTTTTTGGCGGATGATATGTTGCCAGAGTTGCTTTTTTAAGGGTTCGCTTATATTCAGCTGCAGCTTGAGGATTTTA
The DNA here is from genome assembly GCF_051956895.1 of Neisseria sp. P0021.S006. Classification (NCBI taxonomy): domain Bacteria; kingdom Pseudomonadati; phylum Pseudomonadota; class Betaproteobacteria; order Neisseriales; family Neisseriaceae; genus Neisseria; species Neisseria sp. P0021.S006. The sequence goes on along the minus strand of NZ_JBQCWZ010000122.1, from coordinate 1,766 downwards.
AGTTGGCGGTGATATTGGGCATAAGGCAGCCATTGTCCGCAGGGTAGGAACTGTTCGTCACATGTCAGCAGGGTTGAGCCATGTTCGGCTAAGGCTGATAGGAGCGGGGCAGTAATCAGGGTTTCGCGGTTTTCGATGATGATAACGGCGATGTCTTCTAATGGTACGGTATGGGACTCGCCGTTTTGTTGAATCAGCAGTTGCCGGCATTGCAAGGATAGTTTGCCGCCATTTTGAATGAGCAGGCTGCGCCAAGTCATGTTTTTCCCCTTATTTTGATATAAAAAATCCCTGCTTCAGGCCGTCTGAAACAGGGATAGATTAATTTAGCAGACAGGCGGGCGTTTTTTCAGACGGCATGGTCTGATTTCTTTGCCCAGTTCATCGATTTGGTATTTTTGCATCAATACAAGATTTTGGGTACTAATACGGAATTGCTGTTCTTTAGAGCCTTTATCATGCCAAGCTAAATAGAATCGTCCATTAGAGCTATCACAGTTGATATAGTAGGCGAATTCTACTTTAGATTTTTCATCTTTCTGAAAAGCAATCAGATCATACTTATGCAAGCTAAAACAGAATGTATAGCTATCATCAATCCGGTATCCTTTACAATCAATATCGGGAAGAATGTTTTCAGCAACCTGCCAAGCATAGATGGGAACAATAAAATACTGATTTTTTCCTTTCTTATCCACTTTACAGAACACATCAACACGTACCATGTCTCCAGTATCTGCAATGGTATAAGCATTTTTTTTGTTTAATAAGACTCCGCTCTCTTGGGTTTTTTCGACCCTCACAGCTTTAACCAGTTGTCCCCCCTTTTTATAAAACGGATTGTCCTTAGGGTCAAATGCTTGTTTAGCATTACCTCCATATGCCCCTAAACGTGCCTTAAGAGCCTCATATAATTCAATCTCCCTACCATTTTTATAATTAACCATATTTTCAAGGTCGGCCAACTTGATTTCGGTTAACCATACTCGTTTAACACTAATTTTTTCATTATGTTTAACAAATCGTTTAGCAGATCTCAAAGTATCTTTATGTGCACCGCTCATCTTCCGATTGGGCGCGCGTGAAACAAACAGTGGCGTAACGTATTCATGTACGGCTTCGGGGCGAGATGATAATTTTTCGGCAAGCAACGCGCGCAGTTTTTCTGGGGTATCGGCTTCTTCAAATTCGGGTTTGCCGTCCGGTTTGCCGAAGACGCGAAGCATGACTTCTTGTGCGAAAAATTCCCAAGGTTGCGGGAAGTGTGTTTTTTGATGCAGCACTTCTCCTGTTTCTTTATCTATGGTTTTCCCGTCAAACGCGTTCATCTCTTTATGGTGTACAAAATGGGTAATTTTCTGCTGCATGGCAACGGTTGAGCAGGCAACGACGACGGCGTCCAAGGCGTGATGGCGGTCGTTTTCCGCACGCACTTTGCGTAATCCCCAAAAGCCGCGCAACAGATTGGTAATTTGTCCGTTGGATGCAAAGACACGTCTTTTCCCTTTACCTGTCAGCCGCATACGGTCAGCAATAAATTGGCACAGGAAACGGTTGACGTAGCGCGTATCGTTCAGATTGCGTTCTTTAAAGCCGTCTTCGTCGGATTTTTGCAGCAGAATCCGTTGTTTTTTACTGCGAGGAAAACGGCTGGTTTCAACACGCGCTTTAAATTCCTGCCATTCGCGGCTGTTGTCTTTGCCGTTGAAGTATTCGTAAGGGGTTTGGTTGCTTTTGTTTTGGTTTTCGCTGCCCAATACCAGCAC
>NZ_JBQCWZ010000121.1:0-2625 GCF_051956895.1 Neisseria sp. P0021.S006 | reverse complement strand
TATGGTCTTGTTTGGTCAAAAAACGAAGCAGGTTGGCGGAAACCTGTTTACGACCCATAAATAAGATTTTCATGGAGAAATGTCCCTTATGCATTTGCTTTTTCGGTGGCGGAAGTTGTCAGTGTAGCCAATTCTTCCAGGGTGTTTATCCAAAGGGTGGGCTGGTATTCACGACCGTATTGCTCGGGATCGGCTTGATGAATATTGTGCGGCTTAGGCATGATGCCTATGGAGAGCCAACCCAGTTTGTTGGGTGCGACAAAATCTTTTTTGATGTTGTCGCCGATGTAGATGAAACGTTTTGCAGCCAGATATTTGTTTTGCAGGAAGACAAAACGCTTATCGTCGGGTTTTTCCGATTGCATGGCTTCCGAAATCAAAATGTCGTCAAACAAATCGGTCAAACCCAAGGCCTGTATTTTCAAACGCTGTGTCAGACTGCGGCCGTCTGTAATCAGGGCACGTGCGGCAAAAGGGCGCATCAGCTTCCGTAAAAAAGACGGTTCGACATAGGGTCGGATAACAGGCCGGTGTAGTCGATATTGCCACAAAAGTGATTGTTTCTCTAGTTCGTTTAATTTGCAATGATGACACAAATTTTCGAGCCAGTCTTTACTTTTATTGTCTGCAATTTCATTTAGTACGTCGACATTGTATTGCGGGTAAAGCGACGTAATTGTCCCTACAACTGCCTGTATTCCGGAGCATTTGTAGTCGTACTCAGAGTAAAGCGTATCGTCAAGATCGAAGACGATGACGGATTCTTCCGGCTTAATCATGTTCTCTTACCAAAATCTTAGCATCATAACGAAGCATGATTAAATTGTTTTCCCAGTCGTCGGAGAAAGGGATGTCTTGGCCGCCGATGTATTCTTGAATCAGCCAGCCCGGATAGTTGCCGCCTGCAGCGTAAGTCAGCGGGAAACCGCCGCCGAAACGAGGGTTGATTTCCACACCGTAGGTCGTGCTGTCGGTTTTGCTGACGAAGAATTGCGCGGTAATGCAGCCGCGTGCGCCTTCCAATACGGCCATTTTTTCAACCAGCTCTTTATACAGGGCATTGCGTCGGGTTGCGCCTTTGCTGACTTCGCCGGTGCGCACTTCCAAACGCTCGCGAGGAATGGCGCATTTCAGACGGCCTTGACGGTCGTAATACATATCGACGGTAAATTCGGAAAAAGTATTCTCGATATCGATGTATTGGGTGAACATCATTTTCGGGTCTTCGGTAATGTCGACAGTCAAATCAGCTGGTGTGTTGATTTTTTTCGCACCGATGGCGCGGCTGCCGTCATAAGGCTTGGTAAAACATGGGAAAACCAGGTGGTCCCGTTCGTAAATTTCAGGGGAACGGATGCTGTATTGTGCAAACAGGCATGAGGTCAGGCGCTTGTCGCGGCACAGGGTAATCAGTTTTGCATCGGAAATGACAATATGTATTCCTTCAGCTTCAAAACGGTCACGTGCTTCGGCCAGTTTGAGCAGCTCGGTATCGATGGTTGGCACAATCAGACCGATGTCGTGTTGTTTGGCCAACTCGAAAATGCTGTCAATGTATTCGGCTGCATCGATACGCGGCACGCTGAAAGTGCGGTCGGCAACATGGCAGGCAGAAGACATGTGGGGGTTGAGGTCAGTGGCAAAAACGCCGATACCGTCTGAAAAACGTGCGGCTTCGGTTTGAAAGTCCTGCACCAATTCGACACGGCGACCTGCCGACAGAATCAGTATATTATTTTTTTTCATCAGTTTTGTTACCCGTGAAATAAGGCATTGTGGCTTCCCCTTCGGCTGAGATGCCTTCTTTGACGAAGACTTTTTTAACTGTCAGGAACAAAATTTTTATATCCAGCCAAAAGCTAAAGTTGTCGATGTACCAAACATCGTGGGCGAATTTTTCATCCCATGAAATGGCGTTGCGGCCATTGACTTGAGCCCAACCGGTCACGCCCGGTTTCATTTCGTGGCGGCGGTTTTGAAAGTCGTTGTACAACGGCAGATAGTGCATCAGCAGCGGACGAGGGCCAACTAGACTCATCTCACCTTTTAAGACATTCCATAATTCAGGAAGTTCGTCCAAACTGGTGGCACGTAATTTTTTGCCGAAATCGGTCAGGCGTTCGCTGTCCGGCAGTGGGTTGCCGTCTTTGTCGATTGCATCGCGCATGGAGCGGAATTTAATCATTTTAAACGGCTTGCCATCTTTGCCCGGCCGCTCTTGGATGAAGAACACGGGCGAGCCTAGGTTTTTACGGATGAGGTACACCAAAATCAAAAACACAGGCGACAGGATAATCAGTCCTGAAGCGGAGGCGACAATGTCAAACAGGCGTTTGAAAAATTTATTCATGAGCTAATCTTTCAATCAGGTTGACGATTTTTTGATAGGCAACGTCGCGTTTGAAGCGGCCGACGATTTCTTCGGACTGAACAGGATCGCTTTTGCGCTTCAAAATATCTTTGGCGGCTTGAACGAAACCGTCCACATCGCCGGAATGGTAGTTCGCATGCGGCAGCAGGGTAAGGACTTCGGCAACTTCGTCGTTGACTTGGCTGTTCAGAATCGGTTTTTGCAAAGCCATATAGTCGGAGAGTTTGTTGGTAATCGATGCCATTGAATAGGAC
>NZ_JBQCWZ010000120.1:0-2640 GCF_051956895.1 Neisseria sp. P0021.S006 | reverse complement strand
TTCCAAACCCGCCCCCGACATCTTCCTCGCCGCCGCCGAGGGCGTGGGCGTGGACATCCGCCAATGCATCGGCATTGAAGACGCCGCCGCCGGCGTCGCCGCCATCAAAGCCGCCGGCGCCTTGCCCATCGGCGTGGGCAAAGCCGAAGACTTGGGCAGCGACATCGCGCTGGTGTCCGGCACCGCCGAGCTGACCTACGCCTATCTGCAAAACGTGTGGGCACAGTCGGGCAGGTAAAATACTAAGGAAGTAAAAAGGCCGTCTGAAAACTGGATTTCAGACGGCCTTTATTCTAAAAGTTTCCAGACGACGTTTGAGATCTTCTGAAAGTTTGAAACAGTGGTGAGAACGACAGACAACGCGTGCGTGCGTACCGCACACACCCTACACCTCGGTTTTAAAGTTTGTGCCTCCGCAGGTAAGGTGTGTGGCACAGCCACGCACGCGGTTGGTGGAGATGCAGGCTACGGCTTGCTACATCTTGGTTTTAAAGTTTGTACCATCCGCAGGTGGGGTGTGTGGCGCAGCCACAAACGCGGTTGGCGGGGATGCAGGCTACGGCTTGCTAAAAGTTTTCAGATGACATTTGAGGTCTTCTGAAGATTTGAAACAATGGTTTGAACAGCAAAAAACGCGTGCGTGCGTACCACACACACCCTACACCTCGATTTTAAAGTTTGTACCACTACAGGTAGCAACTGTATTTTTCACCCCGTCGGGCAAAAATACAAAAACTCAAATCAAGCCGTTTGGATACCGTTTTCGGCAAAGTAATCGCGCATCCGGGCATTCAATATCGTCAGCAGTTTGCGCATACATGCCGTAACGGCAACCTTATACGGCTTACCCTTAGACAGCAGGCGCTGATAGAAATCCCGAATAAGCGGTTCAAAACGTGTCGCTACCACGGTAGCCATATACAGAGCCTTACGCACCGCAGACCTTCCGCCGAAGCAGCGGCTTTTGAATTTGGTTTCCCCACTCTCCCTCGGGTGCGGGGCAATACCGACCAGGCTCGCTATCCGTTTGTGGTTCAGCCGTCCCAATTCGGGCAGCATCGCCATCAGTGTAGCCGCCGTTATCGAACCGATGCCTTTGATTTGCTCTGCTACTTTGGCTTTGCCGTCAAAATGCGTGTGGGTGTGGTCGTCGATTTGTTTGTCCAAGTCATCAATCAACCTGTCAAAATGGGCAATCAGTTGTTTGACGCTTTCGACTTGTGTTTCGTGAACCTGATACAGACGGTTTTTCTCGGCAGTCCGCATATCCACCAGCTGGTTGCGGCGGTTAACCAAGGCTTCCAACACTTCTTCCGCTTCGGTGTGCGGGTGGTAGAGCATGGTTTGCCAACCTTCTTTCTGTGCCGTCATCTGTGCGAAGAAGGCGAGCATTTTGGCATCTTTGGCATCGGTTTTGGTCAGCGACTGCGATTGGGCAAACTGATGCGTCTGACGTGGGTTGGCGATAATCACGGCTATGCCTGAGCGGTGGATGGCTTTGGCGGCGGGAATTTCGAGACCGCCGGTGCTTTCCATCACGACGAGGGCGACGTTGTGTTTTTTAAGGTATTCGACGGTATGGGCGATACCTTTCGTGTTATTGGTTTCGGTTTTGGTCTTGGACAAAGACGAAACGGCGATGACGAAGTTTCGTTTGGCGATATCGATGCCTGCGTAATTGTATTGGGTACTCATCATAAACCTGCCTTGCATTCGGTTGTGTTATCTGGCAACTGTTCGGTTGTGTCGATGGGTTGCCCGACCGCTCCCTGAGCTACTTGACGGTTGTTTGCCTCGGGTGTGTACGGGTGGCGGCCGGGCGGTTTGTTGCTATGATACGGGTGTTCCGATATACAAGGGTGTGTGGCGCAGCCACGCACGCGGTCGGTAGTTTTTTATAGCATTCACTCTCCGAAACTCATTACCGCTGTTTCTTTTGTGCCACCCCAATCTAACGGCAGCCATCCGTCCCTCACATAACGGTGAAACGACGAAAACGGCCAATCGCGGACATTGGCGCACAATCCATGTTTGACGGGATTGAAATGGATGTAGTCCGCGCAACGTTGCAAATCCGTTTCGTCGCGCACGGTGTGCTCATAAAAACGCCGTTGCCAAATACCGCGTTCGTGCCGCCGCTGTTTGCTGGCAGACAGGTTTTCGGCACGAGGGAAGTGTGTGGAGAATTTGGTTTTAATCAGCCGCCAGCGCAGGGAATAATCCGCATCATCGGGCGGCAGCGTCCAAATGGCGTGAATATGGTTCGGCAGTACGCATACGGCGACGGTTTCAAAGGGATATTGTTTTTGCACATCCATATAGGCCGCACGCAATAAACCGATATGTTCAATAAGCAGGCGCGCTTTGGGATCGGCGAGTTTGACGGTGAAAAAGAATGTACCGCCGGCAATGAAGTTTCTGCGATAACGCGCCATAGGATTTTTGTTTGTGGTTTGGATGTTGGAGAAGGAATGATTTGTTGTTTAAGGTTTTAACTTTGTTGAAACTGACGTTTTCAGACGACATTGGAGGCCGTCTGAAAGCGCTAGCTTCAACGAAGTTAAAAGTTGAAACGGCAAACCGTCAATCAAGCAACCGCGTGCGTGCGTACCGCACACACCCTACGCGTTGGTTTTTAAG
>NZ_JBQCWZ010000119.1:0-2655 GCF_051956895.1 Neisseria sp. P0021.S006 | reverse complement strand
GTCCAATACTGCCAATTCGTCGTTCAGGGTTGCATCGGCACGTTTTTGTTCAATCAGAGTCAGAGATTGCGCCAAACCATCTACCGGCACGAGTTCAGCTCCTGCCGCTTTGGCTTTTTCGCCATAGTTGCTGGTCAGGGATTGTGCGGTTTTCACGCCTTTGATGTCATCGATGGATTTGATGTTGCTGTCTTTGCGTACAACCAATACGGCACCGCTCCAGCTGTAAGGCTCGGATTTGTCAAAAGTCGCTTGACGTTCAGGGCTGGTCAGGCCGACTTGGTTGGCGACCACGTCAAAACGGCCAGCTTTCAAACCTGCCATCATAGAGTCCCAACGTGTTTCTTTAAATTCAACTTTGATGCCCAGTTTGTCGGCGACTGCGCGGGTTACTTCGACATCGTAGCCGGTCAATTTGCCGTCTTTGTCGTGGTAAGTGAATGGTGCGTAAGTACCTTCCGTACCGACAGTGATGGTACCTTTGTTGTTGATACGCTCAATCAATGAGCCTGAGGCCGCACCGGATTGTGCCGGAGCAGAAGAAGCTGAGTTGCTACCTTCTCCACCGCAAGCAGCCAAAACTACTGCAGCGATGCTGCCGAGTACGAATTTTTTCAACATGGATTTTTACTCCTGACTTTAAGTGTGTCATTTAGTATTAAAGCGTGCATTCTAAGCGAAACTGCCCAAAATACAAAATACATCTTATGCCTTAAAAGGCCGTCTGAACGCTGATTTGTTCAGACGGCCTTGAATGATGTATAAAAAATTCAGCTTATGCAATTTCAAGCCACATGACTTGATAGGGTTGCAGTACTAAGTCCTGATTCAGAGAAACGGTTTGGCCGCTGATCAAATCGTGCGCTTTGAACGGCATGGCCTGCAAGGTGTGCGCACTGATGGTTTGCGCTTGTTCGCTGAAGTTACCGAATGCCAAAAGCGCGTTGTTGCGCATATAGCCGATGATGTGTTTGTTGTTGGTGTTGAAGGTGACCAATCTACCGCCATTAAAGCGCGGATTGCTTTGGCGGATGGAAATCATATGGCGCAAACCTTGGAAGATTTGACCGGCAGTGGTCGAGCTGTCATGGCGTTGGTTGTACAACTCCTCATTGTAACGAGGACGGTGTGCCCAGCGGCTGTCGTCACTCTTGTTGCTGTCGTTCGACCAGTCGTCGTCGTTGAGCGTACCGACTTCGTCGCCTAGATAAATCAGCGGTAAGCCGCCGGTACTCAAAGCGATACTGTACAAAAGTTTGATGCGCTCAACGGCATATGGATCGTTTTGCGCCAAGCCGACCAATGCTGCGGCTGTACCACTGACACGGCAGTCGCCTGTGCTTGGGTTGTATTGGAACGGTACACCGCGCGCGAAGCTGCCGTCGAAATGGTTGACGAAGAAGCGGTTGAGGAATTGTCGGTGGTCGTAGCCGTGAATACCGAACTGCCATGCGTCCTCATCGGCAAATGTCCAGCCGATGTCGTCATGACTGCGGACATAGTTGACCCATGCAGTATGGTCGGGCAGGTTGTGGCGGTAGGTTAGTGCTTGATGGAGCAGGTTGACTTCGCGTGTGGCGAGGGTGTTCCACAACAATGCCATTTGCAGAGGGTTGTAGCCGATTTGGCATTCGTCTTGGCTGATGTATTGGACAACTTGGTCAGGATGGACGATGGCTTCGGATTTGAAGAACACGGCTGGCGCTGCGATACGCATTACGGAGTTAAACGCGCGAATCAGGGCGTGTGCCTGAGGCAGGTTTTCGCAGCTTGTGCCCATTTGCTTCCAAATAAAGGCAACGGCATCCATGCGCAGAATATCAACGCCCAAGTTGGCAAGGAATATCATTTCGCCTGCCATAGCGCGGAATACCCATGGGTTGCTGTAATTCAAGTCCCACTGGAAGGAGTTGAATGTTGTCCATACCCAGCGTCCGTCTTCCAGTTGGGAGAAGCCGCCCGGGTGTTGGTCGGGGAAGATTTCACGCAGAGTGCGGTCGTATTGGTCGGGCATCCAGCGGTCGGGGAAGATGTAGTAGAAGTTGTCGTAGAGCGGATCACCGGCGGCGCAGCCTTTTGCCCATTCGTGTTCGTTAGAAGTGTGATTGAAGATGAAATCTACAACGGCGGAAATACCTGCTTCGTGCAAGGCGGCAATGACATCACGCAAGTCGTCTATTGTGCCTAGTGCCGGATTGACATCGCGGTAGCTGCTGACAGCATAGCCGCCGTCGCTTTTGCCTTCAGGGCATTTAAACGGGGGCATTAGGTGCAGATAGGTCAGACCCAATTCTTGGAAATAAGGGATTTTGGCTTTCAAGCCTTGCAGATCACCTGCGAACAAATCGACGTAGCACACGCCGCCAACCTGTTTGTTGGACAAAATCCAGTCAGGATCGTTTTCGCGTGCGATATCGATGTCTTTTAAGGATGAGTTGCGTTGGGAATAGCTTTGCCATGCTTGGGCAATCAGTTGCTCCAACATGGGGAGGACGGCTTCGTTGTTGTTGTAAACATTGTCCAGCTCGTGCATCAGTTTTGGGAAGTGTTCCTCAAGTCGTCTGTCAAACTGTTTCCAGTCTTCAGATGTCTCGATGCTTGCACGCTGTTCGGGGGTATAAATCGATAGGGTGCGTTCTTTAAGGTGATGCAAGG
>NZ_JBQCWZ010000118.1:0-2672 GCF_051956895.1 Neisseria sp. P0021.S006 | reverse complement strand
GCATATGAGTTGCATGGTTACTGTGTTTGCTTGTGACTTGTCAATGGAATACAACATACCGCTTATTAATAGAAACATGGCTGGAGCCCTTTTGATGATTGGTTTTTTGGTTGAAAGCCGTAATTTCATTTAGAAATTAAAGATAATCGGTTGATATTTCTGACTAGCGGATATTTAGTAAGTATGAAATACTATTTCATTTCGAGATAGTGAAAGACCTAAATTTCGTCTTAAAGTGACAATAAACGTCAGCTCGAAGCAAGCATTTTGCAGGGAAATCCTCCGCAATAGATTTTTTAAAGTAGCGTCATGCTAACGCCTACGCTTTTACCCCTCATAAAAAGAGAAAGACACACTAATGAATAAGATATTTAAAGTCGTTTGGAACCGTACGATTCAATCTTTCGTTGTAACGTCCGAATTGGCCAAAGGCCGTGTGAAATCGTCTGCAGAACAAAACAGTACAAATGTATCTGCCGAATCCGGTAAAAATGGTATTGCGACAGTTTTCAGATTGACAGTGATTTCGGCAGCTCTTTTGGGTGCAGGTAATTCGTATGCGGCAACTGCAGTACGAGGAAAAATTGAATTTGATGCTGTAACCAGTGCGACCGCGGTTAGTGGTGCAACAGCGACCGGTATTGGTGCCCTGTCAGTAGGAGCATCAGCCAATGCTACGGCTAATGGTGCAGTTGCGGTAGGTACGAGTGCAAATGCAACACATAATAACAGCCTTGCTGTTGGTACAAATGCCAAGGCTACTCAAACTCATGCTGTTGCGATGGGTGCAGATACAAGTGCAAGTAGTTCACATGCAACAGCGATAGGTAAAAGTGCCAATGCTGTTTCTACAGATTCAACAGCATTGGGTGCAGATTCTAAAGCAAATGGTACGCAAGCGACAGCGGTAGGTAAGAATGCACTTGCTAATAATACCGGTACAACGGCATTAGGCAATTCGGCACAAGCATTTGGTATAGGCTCTATTGCTTTAGGCCAATCCAGTGTTTCTCGAGGAAGTAATGGGGTTGCAATCGGTGTTGGTAGCGAGGCTTCTGCAAATGCAGAGAATGCCATTGCAATCGGTACGAATGCGGTAGGTAAGATTACGGAATCTATCGCTGTAGGTAGTTCGGCACAGGCTCAAAGTGCAAACACTATTGCCATCGGTAGAGGTGCAGTTGCAAGCTCTCCTGGTGTCGTTACAAAAACTCCAGGTAGCAGAGATGTGGCTGCGAGTGCGATCGCAATTGGCTTAGAAGCCAATGCAAGTAGCTATGGTGCAATCTCAATCGGCCGTGAAGCGGGGCTGGAGATTCAGAATCCAACTAACGCAACGGCTAATAATATTGCTATCGGTAATACTGCGCGTGTAGGTGATAAAACTGCAAAAAATGTAAGCCAGTCTATTGCCATTGGTTCGGGTAATCACAGAGATACTAATACAGAAGGTAGACCTGAAGGTGCATGGGCACGCGGTGACCAATCTATTGCCATTGGTGGTAATGTTGTGGCTAATGGCAACTCATCTGTTGCCATTGGTGGTGACGATTTGGTGGCGGTAACGAGTATTCTATATTCAGGTAACGCTTCTGACCAGTTTGTTTATTACAATGCAGACGGTAGTGTTAGAGAGCGTTACGCGCTGGCCGGTAAGAATTTGGGTACCATTTACACGAAGATGAGCGGTGATACGATTAGTGGCTATCCGACTACATTGGCCGGTCAAGGCTCTGTTGCCTTGGGTGTTCAAGCCAATGCTACTTCCGATTTATCTTTGGCTGTTGGTACAAGGTCTCAAGCCTCCTCATTTGGTGGTGTGGCTGTAGGTACAGGTGCAAAGGCAACTTTGCTGAACTCTGTAGCTTTGGGTACGGCTTCTAAAACCGATAAAGAAGGTCGGGCATACGTTCAACGTGAAATCATGGGCGTGACCTACACTTGGGCAGGCGGTGCAACTACTGATGCCGGTGATGTTGTGTCTGTCGGTTCTAAAGGTTACGAACGCCAAATCATCAATGTATCCCCCGGCGATATTTCCGCTACTTCCACTGATGCGATCAACGGCTCACAGCTTTATGGTGTCTTGAATGCAATTGAGCGAGTCCGTTATTTTTCCGTTAAATCAGAAGAAGGCAAAACTGACGGTACGAAAAACTGGAACAATGACGGCGCAAAAGAAACCAATTCAATTGCGATCGGACCAAATGCAGCAACAAGTACAGGTGCGACGGGCAGTATTTCCTTAGGGCATAATGCTAACGTACTTGGTTCATCTTCTGTTGCCGTTGGCCCAAATGCGACTGTAACTTCAAGAACTGTGGGTGCCGTGGCTTTAGGTTCTAATGCTAATTCCCGCGGTACTGGCTCTATTGCCATAGGTTTGAATACAGAAAATGATCGCAATTACTCTATAGTCGTCGGTGCACACAGTAGAGCCAACTACGAAAATGCAACTGTTGTCGGTGCGAGGGCATCTGCACAAAATAACGGTACGGCAATGGGCTATTTGTCAAATGCAGTCGGTGATGATTCTGTTGCAATTGGTCATCAGGCGCAGACAACGCAAGCTTATTCTATCGCCATTGGTAAGCAGGCAAACAGTTCAGGCCTTTATTCCACCGCTATTGGTTCCTCAGCCCAAGCTGCCGGGCAGAATAGTTTTGCCGGCG
>NZ_JBQCWZ010000117.1:0-2703 GCF_051956895.1 Neisseria sp. P0021.S006 | reverse complement strand
CCTGAATATAAAGAAAATATCAAAGTCCCTGCCGGTACAGTTGTAACCATTGGCCCTGTCACTCCCGAAAATGGCAAGCCGGTGCAAATTACCATTACTTTCGGTCAAGATTCAAACGGCAAAACAAACGCAACGGTAATCACAACCCCGCGTCCCGACCTCACACCGGGCAGCCCTGCAGCTCCTAAAACCAACTCAACACCTACACCGGGAGAAAATGGCAAGCCTGGCTCTCAACCAGACCCAACGCCTGACGGTAGCCCGTCCGATAAGCCAAAACCAGATCCTGACGACAGCCCTAGCGGCAAAGACAATCCAAAACCCGACGATAAGCCCGACCCTGACAGCAAAGACGATCCAAAAAAAGATGAAGGACCTAAAGAGGATGACAAGCCCAAAGAAGACGGAGGTTTGCTTTGTAAAGTGTTTCCGAATATTTTGGCCTGCGACGAATTGCCCGAAAAAGAAGAACCTGATTTAGAGATTCCCGAAGAACAAATAGATTTGAACTTCACACCTGACAATACTTTTAGAGAGTATGGCGAATGCCCTGCTCCGGTAACGTTTCAGGCATTGGGTGCTGAATACAGAATCAGTCTTGAGCCTGCGTGTAATTTAGCTGCCATGATTAGACCCTTTATTATCGCTATGGCTTGGCTGGTGGCTTCGTTCTTCGTGTCTAGAGTTGTCAGAAATAACGCATAGGGGGATTTATGAAATTTTTAGCTGCTCTTGCTCCATATTTGATAAATCATGTTGTCAAATACATTCTGACTGCTTTAGGGGTGTCTATTATTACTTATGTTGGTTTTGATGCCCTTATGAGCAATCTTAAAAATCAGTTTATAAGCAGTATGGGCGCAGTTCCCGCCGGAGCGATCCAAATTTTTTACATTGCAGGTGGCGGCGTTGTTCTGAACATCATGTTCGGAATGCTCGCTTTTGTCGTTACGTTTAAAACTCTGTCTAAATTAAGCTTTGGCAAGAAAGGATAAAGATGGCCGCCATTACCCTGATAACAGGAAAACCAAGAATCGGCAAAACCGCCTTTGCCGTCGAACTGCTTATGTTTGATGACTATTATAAAGGCCGTAAAATCTTCTCCAACATCAACGGCCTTTTGATAGACCATCATCAACCGCCGGAAGGTCATAGCTGGGAAGACATGTATGAATGGCTGAAATGGAAAGAGAATATCGGCTCAGTTGTCATTTATGACGAAGTGCAATATTTGTTTCCGACACGTTCCAGCGGTTCAAAAATGCCTGAAAACGTCGCCTTTTTGAACATTCACGGCCATTACGGTATCGACATGATACTAATCACACAATCGCCCAAGCTGCTTGACGTGAATCTGCGCGAAGTCGTGAACAAGCATATCCATATAGCTGCAAACAAAATGGGCGGACTGACAAGGCTTGAATGGAACGAAGTAGCTTTAAACCCGACACAGCAATCAAGAAACGCCTTGTCCAGTTCGCATAAAATTAGGGAAGAGGTTCTTGAATACTACAAATCTGCAGAAGTGCATACCGCCCATTCGCACGTCAAATCAAGGTGGTATTACATCATAATCGCCATGTTGTTTATCCTGCCGTGTATCTTAGGTTTGGTCGGATTCATGGGCTATAAGATGTATCAGGGTTATAAAGAAAAAGCAGGAATAACGGCAAAGGCCGAAGCAGCAAAAGAAGATACAGGTTTCAAAAATCCGCTTGACCCTGAAAACCAAAAAGAAATGATGCCGCAAAGTGGAATTCAGGGGCAAAACCTCAAACCTGAAGATTTTGTCCCTGTTCTTGCCGAAAAGCCCGAAAGTAAACCCATCTATAACGGCGTCCGACAAGTTAAAACATTTGAGTACCCCGTCGGCTGTGTTGATGGTGGCAAAAGCGGATGTACCTGCTATTCATCGCAAGGTACACCGCTGAAAGAAATCACTAAGGCAATGTGCAAAGACTACGCCCATAATGGCCTGCCGTTTAATCCCTACAAAGAGTCCGACCACAGCTCAAACCAAGCGCAGACAGCGCCATCCGCGTCGGATACTAGCGCAGGCGTGCAAGTCGCATCACTAGGCGGCCAAAGCCCTCAAAACCTTATGTATGACGGATATGTAGAAGCAGGCGCAAAGTTCACACCGCAAAGCGGCGCGGTAGTCGAATCCGCGCAATGACAAAGGCTGTCTGAAACCAGTTCAGACGGCCTTTAAATAAAAGCTGCTTGATTCCTTTAAAAAGCGCGGCGTAAAAACCTATCTAAAGAGCAGAAACCTAAATCCCGCGATTTTTAAAGGAAGCAAGTAGCAATGGCCGCGCGGCAGAGCGCAATTTTAGAAAAGAAAGAATAGAAAAGCAAAGAGATTGAAACATCTGATATACTCAAAACGTCAGCGGTCTAGCTAACCCTGACAACATCCGCCGAGCCTGAAAGTTCCCGAATCATCAAGATTGGGAGAAAGATAAGGACGGCGGATTTTTTCATATTTAATTTGAGTAGCATCAAAGGCCAAGAGCCTGCATAGTAAGGGAAAAAATATGAGAAATACCGTAGGACTCGACATATCCGCAGAAACATTTGACGCAGTCGCATTAATAGACGGCCAAACGGCCTATAAGAAGTTCCAAAACAACCAAGACGGCATAGAAAGCCTGAAAAATTGGATAAACGGCCAAAGTATCGAAGACGGCCAAAACATTTACA
>NZ_JBQCWZ010000116.1:0-2706 GCF_051956895.1 Neisseria sp. P0021.S006 | reverse complement strand
GCTTAAGAGCTACGGACTTTCCCGAGCCGGATAAGCCGCTAATCAGGACGATTTTCATGATTTTGTTCGTTTTCTTTGAGTTGTGTTTGGTGACGTTCGAGAAATTCTTTGGTGCTGTCTTTACCACGCAATTGAAGGATGTAATTGCGTACTGCAGCTTCAACCAATACTGCTAAGTTTCGACCGATTGCAACAGGCAGGGTAACGGAACGGACGCTGACGTTGAGGATAGATTCTGTTTCGGTACGGATGCTCAATCGATCAAGTTGTTTCATATATCCGTCGTCGGCCGGAACCAAATTGATAATCAGCTGGAGGATTTTTTTCGGACGGATAGAGGTTTCGCCAAAAATATGGCGGATATTAAGTATGCCCAAACCGCGTACTTCGAGGAAATCACGCAGCATAGGCGGGCAACGGCCTTCCAGCATTTCCGGGCCGGTACGGAAAAGTTCGACCGCATCATCGGCAATCAGGCTGTGGCCGCGCGAAATCAGCTCCAATGCCAATTCGCTCTTACCCAAGCCGGATTGTCCGGTAATGAGTACGCCCACTTCAAATACATCCAAAAATACGCCGTGCTTGATGGTGGAAGTTGCCAATGTCCGTTGCAGATAAATCCGCAAAACGTCCATCAGGTGCGGGCTTTCCTGTTTGGAAGTCAGCAAGGGGATACTGTTGGTATGGCAATAATCGCGCAATTTGGGCGATACCGGCAAGCCGTTGGCGACAATGACCAAAGACATGGGGATGTCGAAAAGCTCTCCGAAATCGTAGTTGAGCTCGCCCGACTCCAAGCGGCGCAAATATTCGGCTTCAGCTACGCCGACAACTTGAATTTGGTTGGGATGGATAAAGTTTAAGTGGCCGACCAAGGCCAAGACGGGTTTATCGGCTTCGACACCGATACGGTTGTCCGCGCCAGAATTGCCGGCAGCCCAAGCAAGTTCGAGTTTGTGCTGATTGTCGGAAAACAGGCGGCGGACGGATATGCTGGGCATGAATTACTCTTCGGTCAGAAGTGTGCGTACTTCTTCGGCAGAAGTTGCGGCCATTAATGCTTCACGGATGGCTTTTTGAGAGAATCTGCCGGCCAGTTTGGACAAGACTTCCAAATGTTCGCCGGTAGCGTTTTCAGGCACAAGCAGGATGAAAATCAAGGAAACGGGTTTGCCGTCGGGCGCATCAAAGGCAACCGGCTCTTTGGTGCGGATAAACGCACCGGTGGCTTTTTTCACGCATGCGTGACGGCCGTGAGGAATCGCCACCCCCTGCCCCAAACCGGTCGAACCAAGCTTTTCACGGGCAAACAGGCAGTCGAACACGTTGGTATTCGGTAATTCTGCTTCATTCTCCAGCAGCTGGGCGGCCTCTTCAAACAGACGCTTTTTGCTGCTGACTTCCAAATCCAAAACGATATGGGACAAAGGTAAAATTTCGCCAATCAGGCTCATGTGTATCTCTTTTAAATGTCGCAAAACAATAGGATTGTACCGATTGTCGGTGCAAATCTCAATCCTGAAGGCGTAATTTACACTCGCCCTGCTAACATTTTCCATGTTGTTCTTGATATTTTTTAACGAGCTAAAAATAATCCAACTGCTTGCTTATATTGAATTTAAAGTAAAAATGCTATCAATAGCCAAACTATGATTCAAATGAAAAGGGGTATGCCCGGCATACCCCTTTTCCCCTTCTTTTCAGACGGCCCCAACTTCTTTTTTTAAAACAGTTTGGAAACCAAAAATACCCAGAAATAATGGCAGACCAATCCGCAAAACCACGCCAAACCGATGCGGTTATTGGCCAAAAACGTTTGGAAGCACAACTGGCGATTGCGCGTACGGATGACAACATATTGCTGATACTGCCAATAAACAGTTATCGGCAATATCAACCAATACGGCCAAGTTGCACCGATTTTGATACCCAACACCGCCATCAATACCGTAAACCAAAAATGGCAAAGCATAGAGGCAGTAATGTCGTGATGGCCAAATGTGATTGCCGAAGTTTTAATGCCAATTTTCAAATCGTCTTCTTTGTCCGCCATGGCATAAATCGTGTCGTAAGCCAACGTCCATAAGGCATTGGCGGTAAACATCAGCCACGCTTCGGAAGGCACTCGGCCTTGCACGGCGGCAAAGGCCATGGGAATGCCGAACGAAAATGCCAGTCCTAAATAAAACTGCGGCAACGGGAAAAAGCGTTTGGTAAAGGGATATGTGATGGCCAGGAACAAGGCCGGAAGGCTCATCAGCCAAGTAAAGCGGTTGAGCTGCACCAAGCATAAAGCTGCCATCAGACACAACATGACGGTCAAAAGCAGCGCTTCGATTTTAGAAACCAAACCTTTGGCAAACGGGCGGTTTTTAGTGCGCTCTACTGCACCGTCAAAATTGCGGTCGGCAAAGTCATTTACCACGCAACCTGCGCTGCGCATCAAAAATGTGCCTGCGCTAAAGGCAAGAAAAATATCCGCGTCAGGAACGCCTTTAGACGCAATCCACAATGCCCAATAAGTCGGCCACAGCAAAAGCAGTGTGCCAATGGGTTTGTCGACGCGCATCAGTTTGGCGTATATCACCATCCGTCCGACAGCGTAACGCGGTAGAAATTGTAGAAAAAAGCGCCTTATGTTCATTGATTTAATGTGTCGTTGTTTATGTGTCGATTCGGAAGGAAAGGCTTTTTAGAGCCTTAGCT
>NZ_JBQCWZ010000115.1:0-2714 GCF_051956895.1 Neisseria sp. P0021.S006 | reverse complement strand
ATTTTGTTTCGTAAGAGAGAAGTCAATTAATATCATTGTTCTTTGAGCAGGTTTGCCAGTTGCAGTTTGCGGCCGGTTTCGCATTTGATGTGGTCAATAAGGTCGATGGTGTCTTGGATTATTCGTTTTCTTCCTTATTTTTTTCAAAGGCTTCATGTTCTACGAGCAGCTTATAGTATTTTGGATAAAGCTTGGCGATGCGGTTACGGTTTTCCGAGGTGCAGAATTTTGCAACCTCTTTGGGTTCATGAGATTTAGGATAGCGGGAAAACATTTCAGTCTGCTCTTGTTTGGTCATTTTTTTGACCGTTGGGCAGATAGGGGCCATTGCTGATTTGCTGTTGGCAAATCCAGCCATATTCCATGCCAGCATCCCGTTACGTTGAGTTTCCTCGTTCGTGTTTTTTTCACAAAACTCCATATCGTTATACATATCCAATGAATCACGAATGACTTGCATACACTCGGCATGTGTCATTTTTTTGATGAGGGAAATTTCAGCGTGCGCAGACAAGGCGGGGAGTAAGAGCAGTAGGGAAATGAATTTTTTCATGGTGTTAGTTGTATATTATGGATAAGTGAGAAAGATTGATGATTAGGTTGTTTATTGATATTCAGACGACCTTGCCGGTGGGTAAGGCCGTCTGAAAATATGCTGATTCAAAGTAAAATCAGGAATCTTGTTGTACTTTCAAGACCGCTTGAACCACGTCTTCTACGGTACGCACGTTGCGGAAGTCTTCGGCTTGCAGTTTGCGGCCGGTTTCGCGTTTGATGTGGTCGATAAGGTCGATAGCGTCGATGCTGTCGATTTCCAAATCTTCGTAGAGGTTGGTTTCGGGTTTGATGCGTTCCGGTTCGATTTCAAACAGGTTAACCAGTGCATCGGTCAGCAGGGTGCGTACTTCTTGTTCGGTCATCTTGTCTCTCCCTTATGCTTGGCGGCTCTTGACGAACTCGGCTAAAGTTTTGACGTTGGCGAAGTTTTCGCGCAGGTTGTCGTTTTCACCGTCGAGCTGGAAGCCGAAGGTTTTTTGTACGGCCAAACCAAGTTCCAATGCATCAACCGAATCCAGGCCCAGGCCGTCGTCGCCGAAAAGTGGATCTTCGCTGCCGATGTCGGCAACGGTAATGTCTTCCAAGCCCAAGCTGTCGATGATTAATTGTTTGATTTGGTTTTCTAAATTGCTCATGTGGTTTTCCTTGTGAAATAGTCTTGCAGGTATTCGTTTAAACGGCGTGCGGCGATGGGCAGGGGTTTTTCTGCCAGCCATTCTTCAGGCAGGATGTCGTCGCCGACGGTAATTTCATAATGAATTTTTTGTGGCGGGATTTTGTACCACGGTTGCCCCTTTTTAAAATTGGGCGGCGTCATCTTGATGCACACGGGCGTGATGACTGATGCGCTGCGCAAACCGAGCGATACGGCGCCTCGGTGCATTTTAACCTGTCCGCCCCAACCTGTGCGCGTGCCCTCGGGGAAAATCAGCAGACTTTGCCCGCTTTTGAACACGGCATCGATTTCTTCCAGCATTTCCATGCTTTCGTCGTTGGGGATGTAGCCGGAAGCGATAATCTGGCTTTTCATGCTGGGGTTGTGCAACAGGTCTTTTTTAACCAGTACGTTTGGCTCTGAATAATGGCTGATCAGCAAGACGACATCCAAAAGCGAGGGATGGTTGGCAAGAATAAGCTGGCCGGGCCTGCCGAGTTTTTCCAAGCCGTTGAAACGGACGCTCAATACGCCCGACCATTGCAGGTAGCCGACAAAGAAACGCCAAACTCTGCCTATCATGCGTCTTGCTTCAAGTTGGCGTTTGATGTCGCCTTTGGTCGATTTGAGCGTATAGGGCAAAAGTGCGATTTTGAACAATACGCCTGCAACGCCGAAGAGGATGAAGCCGAAGAGTGTGGCAAAAAA
Source organism: Neisseria sp. P0021.S006 (assembly GCF_051956895.1). Classification (NCBI taxonomy): domain Bacteria; kingdom Pseudomonadati; phylum Pseudomonadota; class Betaproteobacteria; order Neisseriales; family Neisseriaceae; genus Neisseria; species Neisseria sp. P0021.S006. Next base: position 793 of record NZ_JBQCWZ010000115.1, on the reverse strand, counting down.
GCGACGGAAATAGTCTAAAGTCTTCATGCGTTTTTCTGCCAGTGCCAGTTTCTACCGGCATAGTGTTGCGTATGTTGTCGGCCGTCTGAAAGCAGGAAGCGTACACACTCCAAGCTGCTCCAATAGGGCTTGACTGTTGTATCGTTAGGGTTTTCAGACGGCCTTTCGGATGTGGTTTCCAAGCTTAAGGTATAGTCTTCGCCTTTGGTGATGACCAGTGCCAATGCATAGGCAAACGGCGCACGTGTAGCCAAGACGGGATAGTCTTCAGACAAAGGATCATCGGCGACAATTACTAAAACGGATGGCGCGCCGTCTTGCAAAAGCGCGAATGCCTCGGTCAGCGCGGTTTCAAAGGAATCGGCGGCAACGGCCAATGCGGTATGCTCGCTCATGTCTTTGCGCAACATCGACCATTGTCCAATCGTTGCATTGTGGACGGACAGGCCGAATGAGGTCGGCGAGACGGTATGCGTGTTCAAAAGCTCTTGCCACAATTCAAAGCTGCGGTTGCTTTCGCCATCGTGCGAAACGTACACCGGTACACTTTCAGGATATTGGTCGGCCAGATTCCATGCAGCATCACAAACCAAGCGCGCCGCTTTTCCCAAGCGGCGGCGTTGCATAGGCGGCAAAAAGGAGAGCGCGGGTTTGCACTCCGGCAGTGAGGTGGTATCGAGTTTTCCCTGCGCCCAGTCCTGCCATTGCTCCGGCGTACTGATTTTGCTGGAGGAGGCCTGCCATGCGGCGATATTGAAGCTGAAACGGCAAACGTTTTGAGGCATGATGTCTT
>NZ_JBQCWZ010000114.1:0-2724 GCF_051956895.1 Neisseria sp. P0021.S006 | reverse complement strand
GGTTAAAGCCACTGTTACCGCCAGCTCGGACACTTTGGCGGAAATGGACTTGGAATCAACCCATGACCACCGCGAACCTCAAGGCTTTTCCGGCAAAACCGATAAAAACGGCGTGGTCAATGTGATTACTCTGATTGACGGTTTGTGGAAAATCAAAGTGGTGAACGAGACCGATTACAGCGATAAAAGCGTATGTCAGAAAGACAATACTTACGCAACGCTGATTGTGCCTGTCGGTACCAAACGCGCGGCTGCACGCCATGCCCACCATCATCAACATTAACAACCATTAAAAAAAGGCCGTCTGAACTTTCAGACGGCCTTCATTTATTCTAATTCATAACCCAAATTTCTAAAAAAACGGGATAATGTTTCCAACTCATCACCATTTAATTGGGCAAAACGGACACGGTTGCAGCCAGTCAAGACTACATTGCCCATCCAGTGCGCCCCAAAGACGTGCTCTAAAGGGACATTCCTCATTCGATTGATAAACGGTACTTCTGAAGAAAATTGTGTAGCAATATTCGGAGGCGCGAATTTCAGACCCAAGTCCTGCAATCTATAACGGTGTTGCGCCGTCAAAAACATATCCTCGTGGTGCAGCCGCACCAGCCATTCCATACCGGCCATTTTTCCGTCTTTCGGCGGCAAAGGCGGCCGGATTTCTACATTTAGGCCCAGTTGCCGAGGCATGGTTAAAAGCCGCTTGCTGCGCAGGCTGAAACCGCCGTTCTGCGGCTCGTCCAAATTCGGGGAAGTCTGAATCAGATGCTGTTTGGCCAAATATTGGTCGGTCCCCTTCAGGAAAAACTGCCCGTCGGCTTCTGTTTCCAACAAAATCGGCAAAGGTGCGCCGATGTAGTCATATTCCCGATAGGCATCCTGCCAGTTTTGACCATTCAACACCCAGCCGTCATTCTGAACAATCAAACAATAATCGGTTTCGATGTAATACATCAGTTGGTACAAAACAAACAGATTGTATTCCAGATAACCGAATGGCCGGCAAGGCTGATGCAGGATATTCTCCGGCAAACCTTGCGGACGGCTCGGGCTGATCAGCAATCCACGGCTTCCGGGCAATTCGGCGCAGCTACGGGCAACGGCGTACATCGTGCCCTCGGTATAAGAATCTGCGCCGGTAATACCCACCACGGTAATGTCAGCAAAACTCATTATATGTTTCTCCTGTTTCAGACGGCCTTTGTGTTGTTTACGACACCTTGTTGCAGATATCTTTCAAACGGTACAAGGCATCCAAGGCTTCGCGCGGCGTAAGGTTGTCGGGCTGGATTTGCGCCAACGCTTCGGCCAACTCATCGGTCTGGGCATGGCAAACCGGTTCAATTTCCTGTTCTTCCTCACCCACTCTATTTTCAGACGGCATGGCGCTGAAAATGTCCAACTGCGGACGGTTGGCGGCGGCTTGGGCTTCAAGTTCGTCCAGATGTTTTTGGGCGGCTTTGAGGGCGCGGTTGGGCAGGCCGGCGAGTTTGGCGACGGCGATGCCGTAGCTTTTGCTGGCGGGGCCGGGCTCGATGTGGTGGAGGAAGACGATGTCTTGTCCTTGTTCGAGCGCGGAAAGGTGCATATTGACTGCCGTTGCGTAGGCTTCGGGCAGGCGGGTCAGCTCGAAATAGTGGGTGGCGAATAGGCTGAAGGATTTGTTTTTTTGCAGCAGGTGTTCGGCGATGGCGTGCGCGAGGGCGAGGCCGTCAAAAGTCGACGTGCCGCGACCGACTTCGTCCATGAGGACGAGGGATTGGTCGGTGGCGTGGTGGAGGATGTAGGCGGTTTCGCTCATTTCGACCATGAAGGTGGAGCGGTTGGAAGCTAGGTCGTCGGATGCACCGATGCGGGTGAAGATTTGGTCGATGGGTCCGATTTGGGCTGAATCGGCAGGCACGAAGCTGCCGGTGTGCGCCATGAGGACGATGTGGGCGACTTGACGCATGTAGGTGGATTTGCCGCCCATGTTGGGGCCGGTCAGGAGCATGAGGCGGTGTTTGTGGTCGAGGCGGGTGTGGTTGGCGGTGAAGTGGCGCACTTGTTGCTCGACGACGGGATGGCGGCCGTTTTCGATATGGATGACGGGGTAGTCGGCGAACTCGGGGCAGACGAAGCCGCGTTCGGCGGCAATCGCGGCAAACGTAGAAAGTACGTCGAGGGCAGCAGCGGCTTTGGCGGCTTTTTGAAGCTGCGGCAAGGCCGTCTGAACTTCTTTCAGTAAGGCTTCAAACAGGCGTTTTTCCAATGCCAATGCTTGCTCTTGCGCGGTCAGAACTTTGTCTTCGAAGGTTTTGAGTTCGGGGGTGATGAAGCGTTCGGCGTTTTTGAGGGTCTGGCGGCGTTGGTAGTCGGCAGGGGCTTGTTCGGCCTGGACCTTGGATAGCTCGATGTAGAAGCCGTGGACGCGGTTGAACTCGACTTTGAGGGTGGAGAGACCGGTGCGTTCGCGTTCGCGCGCTTCGAGGTCGAGCAGGAATTCGTCGCCGTGGTTTTGGATGTGGCGCAACTCGTCGAGTTCTGCCGAATAGCCTTGGTTGATGACGCCACCGTCTTTGAGCCAGACGGCGGGTTCGGGCATCACGGCGGCTTTGAGGGCTTCGGCGACGGGCAAGGTTTCGGGGAAAACGGCTTTGAGGGTTTCTAAGAGACTGCTGCCCTCGGCGGACAGTTCGATTTCATTCAGGGCAAACAGGCTGTCGCGCAGGGCGGCGA
>NZ_JBQCWZ010000113.1:0-2729 GCF_051956895.1 Neisseria sp. P0021.S006 | reverse complement strand
TTTCCATTGGCAACTGCCCGGTTTCCAACGCCGCAGGAAATAAACTTATCTTACAGGCGGCCTGTTATGGTTTTTTATTCAGGCCGTCTGAAAAACGAATCACTCATTTAACCGATTAACTTTTTTTCGACAGAAAGACCCTTATGACTTGGGAAACCGTAATCGGACTGGAAATCCACGTCCAACTCAACACCCAATCCAAAATCTTCAGCGGCGCATCCACTGCATTCGGTGCCGAGCCTAATGCCCACGCCAGCGTGGTTGAGTGTGCGTTGCCGGGCGTATTGCCGGTAATGAACCGCGAAGTCGTCGAAAAAGCCATCAAACTCGGTTTGGCTTTGGATGCGAAAATCAATCAGAAAAACGTGTTCGACCGTAAAAACTATTTTTATCCTGATTTGCCAAAAGGCTATCAAATCAGCCAGTTGAATTTGCCGATTGTAGAACACGGCAAACTGGAAATCGTAGTGGGCGATGAGGTTAAAACCATCAATGTTACCCGTGCGCACATGGAAGAAGATGCGGGTAAATCCGTGCACGAGGGTTTAAACGGTGCCACCGGTATTGACTTGAACCGTGCCGGTACGCCTTTATTGGAAGTTGTCTCCGAGCCTGAAATGCGTTCCGCAGCCGAAGCCGTGGCATACGCTAAAGCGTTACACGGTTTGGTAACTTGGCTGGATATTTGCGATGGCAATATGGCGGAAGGCTCGTTCCGCGTTGATGCCAACGTATCTGTCCGTCCGAAAGGTCAGGCAGAGTTCGGTACACGCCGTGAAATCAAAAACCTCAACTCTTTCCGCTTCTTGGAACAAGCCATCAATTATGAAGTGGAAGCGCAAATTGAAATCTTGGAAGACGGCGGTAAAGTACAGCAGGCAACCATGCTGTTTGACCCTGAAAAAGGCGAAACCCGTGTGATGCGTTTGAAAGAAGATGCACATGATTACCGCTATTTCCCAGATCCGGATTTGCTTCCGGTCATTATTTCAGACGGCCAATTGCAAAAAGCCAAAGAGCAAATGCCAGAGTTGCCGCATGAAATGGCGGCGCGTTTTGTTGTCGATTACGGCGTGTCTGACTATGATGCGCGCCTGTTAACTGCCAGCCGCGCTCAAGCCGCCTATTTTGAAGAAGCAGCCAAAGCCTGCGGCCAAGGTAAATTAACGGCGAACTGGATGAACGGCGAGCTTGCTGCTACTTTGAACAAAGAAGGTTTGGAATTAGCTGGAAGCCCGATTACGGCTCCACGCCTTGCCGAGTTGGTTGCTAAAGTTGCAGACGGAACATTAAGTAGCAAATTGGCGAAAAAAGCTTTTGAAGCAATGTGGGCCGAGCCTGAAGCAGGTATTGCCGAAATCATCGAAAAACATGGCTTGCAACAAATTACCGACACTGGAGCAATTGAAGCGATGGTGGATGAAGTGTTGGCAAATAATGCGAAAGCCATTGAGCAATTCCGTTCCGGCAATGAAAAAGCCTTGAATGCGATTGTCGGCCAAGTGATGAAAGCAAGTAAAGGCAAGGCCAATCCTGCTCAAGTTCAAGAGTTGATTAAAGCCAAATTAGCTTGATAGATAGGACAGGCCGTCTGAAAAATAGGTCTTATTTTTCAGACGGCCTTTATTTTTGATTCTAAAATTATTCTAAATACCATGACACATACTATTACCTTATCAGATCAAATAACATTTACGGCAAACGATGATGAAACCGTTCTTGCTGCTGCGACCCGTCAGAATTTAAATCTGCCCCATTCTTGTAAAAGTGGCGCCTGCGGACAATGTAAGGCCGAGTTGATGAGTGGTGAATTTGAAATGGGCGATCATATTGATAAAGCCATCAGCGAAGAAGAAAAAGCGCAGGGCAAAGTGCTATTGTGCTGTACTACTGCGAAGAGCGACCTGAAAATCAATGTGCAGGGGTTTAATCCGAATGCTTTGCCAGTGCGCACTTTGCCTGTACGTATCGAAACGATTGAAATCAAACATGATGTTGCTTTGTTGAGATTGGCTTTGCCTAAAGCCCCATCGTTTGCATTTTATGCAGGGCAGTATATTGACTTGTTGCTTCCGGGTAATATTAGTCGCAGTTATTCAATCGCCAATTCACCTGACCAAGAAGGCGTTTTGGAGTTGCATATTCGGAAACGAGAAAATGGCGTATGTTCGGAAATGATTTTTGGTGCAGAGCCTAAAATCAAAGAAAAAGGCATTGTCCGCATTAAAGGCCCATTGGGTACGTTTACTTTGCAAAAGGACAGCGATAGACCGATTGTTTTGTTGGCAACGGGTACAGGTTACGCACCTATCCACAGCATCTTGCTTGATTTGATTCATCAGAATAGCGAACGTCAGGTTCATTTTTACTGGGGAGCACGTCAGCAGGAGGATTTGTACGCATTGGAAGAAGCAGAAGCATTAATAGGCCGTCTGAAAAATGCGAAATTCTTGCCTGTTCTTTCTAAGCCTGATTCTGAATGGAAAGGGGAGAGTGGATATGTGCAAAACGTTGCAGCACAAAATTATCCTGATTTGAGCCAATATGAAGTTTATGCTTGCGGGTCACCAGCCATGACGGAGAATGCGCAAAGTTTGCTGACTCAAAATTGCGCTTTACCGGAAGATGCCTTCTTCTGTGATGCTTTTTCACCGGCATAGTGATGTGTATACAGGATTTATATGTTTGAATGCAGCTGTTAAGAGTAAAATTTGACGGCAATCTATTTG
>NZ_JBQCWZ010000112.1:0-2733 GCF_051956895.1 Neisseria sp. P0021.S006 | reverse complement strand
CTTCACGGTTGCTGATTGCGTTGTTTTTTGCGCTCAGCATCATTGCCAACAATGTGCATTACGCGGTTTATCAAAGTTGGATAACGGGCATTAATTATTGGCTGATGCTGAAAGAGGTTACCGAAGTCGGCAGCGCGGGCGCGTCGATGTTGGATAAGTTGTGGCTGCCTGCGTTGTGGGGCGTGTTGGAAGTCGTGCTGTTTTGCAGTCTTGCCAAATTCCGCCGTAAGACGCATTTTGCCGCCGATATTTTGTTTATTGCGGCGATGTTGCTGATTTTTGGACGTTCATTCAGTACGACGCAGGAACACGGTATTTCGCCCAAACCGACATACAGCCGCATCAAAGCCAATTATTTCAGCTTCGGCTATTTTATCGGGCGTGTGTTGCCGTATCAGTTGTTTGATTTAAGCAAGATTCCTGTGTTCAAACAGCCTGCGCCAAGCAAAATCGGGCAGGGCAGTGTTCAAAATATCGTTTTGATTATGGGCGAAAGCGAAAGTGCGGCGCATTTGAAATTGTTTGGCTACGGACGCGAAACTTCGCCGTTTTTGGCCCAGCTGTCGCAAGCCGACTTTAAGCCGATTGTGAAACAAAGCTATTCTGCCGCTTTGATGACGGCTGTGTCCCTGCCCAGCTTTTTCAATGCGATACCGCATGCCAACGGTTATGAGCAAATCAGCAGCGGCGATACCAATATGTTCCGCCTCGCCAAAGAGCAGGGCTATGAAACGTATTTTTACAGCGCGCAGGCTGAAAACGAGATGGCGATTTTGAACTTAATCGGTAAAAAGTGGATAGACCATCTGATTCAGCCGACGCAGCTGGGCTATGGCAACGGCGACAATATGCCTGATGAGAAGCTGTTGCCGCTGTTCGACAAAATCAATTTGCAGCAGGGCAAGCATTTTATCGTGTTGCACCAACGCGGTTCGCACGTCCCATACGGCGCATTGTTGCAGCCTCAAGATAAAGTATTCGGCGAAGCCAATATTGTGGATAAATACGACAACACCATCCACAAAACCGACCAAATGATTCAAACCGTATTCGAGCAGCTGCAAAAGCAGTCTGACGGCAACTGGCTGTTTGCCTATACCTCCGATCATGGCCAGTATGTGCGCCAAGATACCTACAATCAAGGCACGGTGCAGCCCGACAGCTATCTTGTGCCGCTGGTGTTGTACAGCCCGAATAAGGCCGTGCAACAGGCTGCCAACCAAGCTTTTGCGCCTTGCGAGATTGCCTTCCATCAGCAGCTTTCAACGTTCCTGATTCACACACTGGGCTACGATATGCCGGTTTCAGGTTGTAGCGAAGGCTCGGTAACGGGCAATCTGATTACAGGCGATGCAGGCAGCTTGAATATTCGCGACGGCAAGGCGGAATATGTTTATCCGCAATAAGCGGCGAGAAAACCAATAAAGACAAATTTAGATGATGTCGGGGATAGATGCCCGACCGACAAGACTATGCAAAATATGAAAAACCAAGTACGCGGATCAGGCATGGATGCCCGATCCAACCCAGCCAATGTTTCAGACGGCCTGCAAAACAGTTCGGGCCATATCGGTGCCAACACGCGCTACCGCCTGACCAAGCTCGGCGAGCAAATGGCGCGCCTGCCCATTGACCCGAAAATCGCACGCATTTTGTTGGCGGCGAAGAAACACGACTGCATGGCGGAAATATTGGTGATTGCGTCCGCGCTATCGATTCAAGATCCGCGCGAGCGGCCGCTGGAAGCGCGCGATGCCGCGGCCAAGGCGCATGAACGCTTTACCGACAAGCAATCCGACTTCCTTGCCTATCTGAATATTTGGGACAGCTTCCAGCGCGAGCGCGATAAAGGCTTGTCCAACAAGCAGCTGGTGCAGTGGTGTCGCCAATATTTCCTGTCACACCTGCGTATGCGCGAATGGCGCGAGCTGCATCACCAGCTTGCCCAAACCGCGATTGAAATGGGTTTGACCACTAAAGAAGCAGCGTTTCGACAACCTTCTACCCAAGAGCAATTAAGGCCGTCTGAAAGCCAAGGCGACCAAGATTTGGCGGCCAAACTCAAACAAAAACAACTGGATAAGAAACAACATCGCGCACAAATCCGTGCCGCCAAAGAAGCCGGCTACGAACAAATCCACCGCGCCCTGCTGACCGGCCTTATCGCCAACGTTGGCATGAAATCGCCCGACGGCAACGACTATACTGGCGCGCGCGGCAGCCGTTTCCACCTTTTCCCTGCATCAGCCCTGTTCAAAGCCAAGCCCAAATGGGTGATGGCGGCAGAATTGGTTGAAACCACGCGCCTTTACGCGCGCGACGTCGCCGTTATCCAGCCCGAATGGATCGAGCAGGAGGCGCCGCACCTCGTCCGCTACCATTATTTCGAGCCGCACTGGGAACAAAAACGCGGCGAAGTCGTCGCCAGCGAACGCGTGACGCTTTACGGCCTGACCGTATTGCCGCGCCGCCCCGTGTCTTACGGCAAAGTTGCGCCCGAAGAAGCACGCGAAATCTTTATCCGCGGCGCATTGGTGGCGCAGGAAAGCAATCTTCAGACGGCCTTTTTTGCCCACAATAAAAAGCTGATTAAAGAAATTACCGAACTCGAACACAAGTCTCGTAAGCAAGACGTATTGGTCGATGACGAAGCCCTGTTTGCGTTTTATAACGAACGCCTGCCCGAGCTGGTGTGGAAAGACGCGAAAGGCGGCGTTTGGGGAAGCGAAGAAT
>NZ_JBQCWZ010000111.1:0-2735 GCF_051956895.1 Neisseria sp. P0021.S006 | reverse complement strand
GCCTTTATTGCTCGATGCAGATGCCCTGACACTGCTTGCCCGCTCTTCCGAATTAACCGAACGCCTCAAATCGTACAAACATATCGTCCTGACACCTCATCCGGCCGAAGCCGCACGCTTACTCGGCACCGATACCCAATCAATTCAGGCCGACAGGCAAAAAGCCGTGACCGAAATCAGCCGTAAATATGGCGCGACCGTCGTATTGAAAGGCCATCATACATTGGTGGCCACGGCAGACGGCATAGTCTATACCAACACCAGCGGCAATGCCGGTTTGGCCACTGCAGGCAGCGGCGATGTCTTGAGCGGCATTATCGGCAGCCTGCTGGCGCAAGGCATTCCGACATTCCAAGCCGCCTGCGCCGGCGTATGGCTGCACGGAGCGGCAGCCGATGTCATCAAACACAGCAGCCAAAGCGAAACCGGCATGCTTGCCGGAGAAATCGCACCTGCCGCCCGATGGCTGCGCAATATTTTATCAAAAGAATAATGCCGTCTATATAGCAAATACAAATCACAGGCCGAGACCTTTGCAAAAACTCCCTTTTACCCGACGGCCGAAACCTAAACACAGGTTTTCGGCTGTTTTTATTTCAAATATCCACTGATTCTACTCAAATACCCCCTTAATCCCCCTTGGATACCTGATAATCAGGCATCCGGCCGCCTTTTAGGCGACAACAGGCACACTTAGCCTGTTAGCCGCTTTCAACAGGTTCAAACACATCGCCTTCAGATGGCTTTGCGCACTCACTTTGAGCAGACCAAAATAGGCTGCCTGGGCATAGCGGAATTTACGGTGCAGCGTACCGAAGCTTTGTTCGACCACATAATGGGTCTTCGACAAATATCGGTTGCGTTTGGTTTGCGCTTCCGTCAGCGGACGGTTGCGGTGTGCTTTGCGCATAATGCCGTCTAACAACTGATGCGCTTCCAGATGTTGCCGGTTTTCCGCGCTGTCATAGCCTTTGTCGGCATAGACGGTCGTATCTTCGGCTATACCTTCCAGCAAAGGCGACAGGTGGTTGCACTCATGGGTATTGGCGGGGGTAATGTGCAGTTTCTCGATATAGCCTTCCGCATCGATACGGGTATGTTGTTTGTACCCAAGTCTGTATAAGCCGTTTTTCTTTATCCAACGGGCATCGCTGTCTTTACTCGGTGTGGTTTGGCCGCTGACTTGTCCTTCTTCATCGACTTCTATGGCCTGGCGCTGTTTGCTGCCGGCGGTCTGAATAATGGTGGCGTCAATGACGGCGGCGGATGCTTTCTCTACTTTTAGGCCTTTTTCGGTCAGTTGGCGGTTAATCAGTTCCAATAATTCGGACAGGGTGTTGTCTTGCGCCAGCCAGTTGCGGTAGCGGCATAAGGTGCTGTAATCGGGGATGCTCAGTTCGTCAAAACGGCAAAACAGATTGAAATCGATGCGGGTGATGAGACTGTGTTCGAGTTCGGGATCGGAGAGGCTGTGCCATTGTCCGAGCAGGACGGCTTTGAACATGGACAACAGGGGATAGGCGGGGCGGCCGCGGTGGTCTCTAAGGTAACGGGTTCTTTGACGGTTCAGGTACTGTTCGATCGGTTGCCAATCAATCACTTGATCTAACTTTAGCAATGGGAGGCGGTCGATGTGCTTGGCGATCATGACTTGTGCGGTTTGCCTGAAGAAGGTGCTCATGAGAAATCCCCTAAATGTCTTGGTGGGAATTTAGGGGATTTTTGGGGGGATTTTGCAAAGGTCTCTATTTGCGTTATTTTTTGTGCTCCTTGCATCTTATCCGAATGATGTATATGTACAACATATTTTCATGATATGTGAAAAATCTATACAGAATACTTGCATTTAAATTTCATTTTTTTACAATGGAGGGTGCAACTTTCTTCAAGTGACTATCACCGTTAAGACCATGCGGTGTCCCTTTTTCAGTTTACGGGGAAAGAGAATCTTGAATAACGTCCCTACACCCACCACAAAAAGGTAAAAAACATGAAAAAATTCAACGTTAAAGCATTGAGTTTGGCTATTGCGGCAGCTGTGGTAAGCAGCGCAGCGGGCGCGGCTGAAAGAGATCTGGGTTCAATTCCCGAAAAGGCACAAAATGCTATGGCATTTCAGACCGTTTTTGGTGAAAACACCAAATTCGATCAAGATACTGGGAAATTCACTTTTGACAAGGAGAGTTCAGCCCTGTTGTTGAAAACTATGGAGCTGGAGCAGGCAGTTAATGGCTTTGCTGCCGGCAGCAACTTCGTCGCTACTAATGAAGATGGCAGCAAAACCGTCCGTGAAGCTACACAAGCAGATGTTGAAGCTGACGGCTTTGGCGGATTGGGTTTGAAAGAAGTTGTAGCTGCACACGATGAGGCATTGGGTGACTTGACTGAAACCGTCAACGACAACAGCGAAGCATTGGTAAAAACTGCAGAAGTTGTTAACGCCATCAGCGCAGATGTAAATGCTAATAAAGCAGCATTGGAAGAGCAAAAAGAAGCTAACGAAGGCTTCAATAATGCGATTGCCAGCTTGGATAAAGACATCGTTGACTTGGCACAAGCAGGTCTGAAAGCAACTGAGGCTTTGGAAGCCAACCGTAAAGATATTGATGCCAACACAGCAGCAATCGAAACTAAAGCCGATAAAGCTGACTTCGAAGAATTGGCAAAATACACTGCCGACATGGGTAAAAAAGTTAACGACATCGGTGATGAAGTAACTGCCCTGAGCGACGCGA
>NZ_JBQCWZ010000110.1:0-2749 GCF_051956895.1 Neisseria sp. P0021.S006 | reverse complement strand
TTAATCACTTCCCTGTTTTAACAGGGTTTTTATTTCTAAAAAAATACTATCAAACTCCCACACTATCCATACATACAAAAAAATACAAACTAAAGGCCGTCTGAAATGCTCTTTCAGACGGCCTTTTGAGGTTTCTATATCTATATTTTAGTCGGCGAACTGTTTTTTCATTCGTTCGCGTCGCTCTTGCGCTTCTACGGACAATGTCGCGGTCGGACGTGCCAGCAGGCGCTTGAGGCCGATGGGTTCGCCGGTATCGGCACAGAAACCGTAATCGCCTTCGTCAATACTGCGGAGAGTCGCTTGCACTTTATTGAGAAGTTTACGCTCGCGATCGCGGGTGCGCAGTTCTAAAGCGTATTCTTCTTCTTGAGTAGCTCGGTCGGCTGGATCGGGAGCGGATTCGTGCTCTTGAAGATGGCCGGTAGTGGTGTTTGCATTTTCAATCAGTTCTTCTTGCATTTTAACCAGTAGTTCGCGGAAGAAGGCCAATTGGTCGCTGTTCATGTAGTCCTCTTCAGGACCATCCCAGTTTAAAATATCTTGTTCTGTCAGCTTTGCCATGGTGTCTGCTTTCGGTTTGTTGTTAATGATTTGGATGCTACGGGTTTGCTTTTATTGGGTTTGCTTTTATTGGGTTTGCTTTTATTGGGTTTTCTTGAATTTCCGTTTTGGAAATTGGGCGAATCATATCATGTTTTACCTATTCATTTGTTCTTTATATTTCGATTTGCACTTTTTTGCACTACCTTACGCCTAAATATATTAATACGCTTTTTAGGACGTTGTATTTTTGGTCGTTAATACCTGCTGCGCTTTCAGACGGCCTATTGAAGCAAACATAGGTTGGTTTGCTGGATAAGTTGGGGAAACCATCGGGCCAGCCACAACCATAATAAGAGTGCCAACAGACTGCCTGAAAAATCGTATCGTCCTGCGCGTAAGAAGGAAAACGGTTTGAGCAATGGCTGCAGAATTCGTTCGATGGCATAAGCCAACGGGGAATAGCGGCCCTGTATGCTGCTCACCATTCTAATAATCAGACCAATAAGTAATGTATAGGCCGCGGCTTTCAGCATATGGAGTGCGGCAAACCAGAAGTTTGCCAAAATCAGCTTATTGCTGATGGACAGCGCCGGCGAGATGAAAATAATGGCGGTACAGGCAAGGTAGTACACCAGAAAACCTGCGGGCAGGCAGTACCAATCGGTTTTCTCGCCGGATGGGAATGCTTTTTGCCAAGGTTTGGTCAGCCAGCCTGTTGCCTGTATGCTGAATTTGAGCAGGGGGTGTTCTGCTGCCAATCCTGCGTATCGGAGCAAAAAGCGCGTGATACACAGGATGGCAATAGCGTCTGCCAATAATAAGAGCAAGTCGCCGCGCATGTTCAGACGGCCTTATATTGTTGCGCCATTTCTTGCGAACGTTTGACGCAGGCTTCTACGCCCTGTTCGATGGCTTCGGCAACGTGACGGGCTTTGAAGGTTTCGATGGCTTCGTGTGTCGTGCCACCTTTGGAAGTCACGTTTTGCTGTAATTGTGCAAATGCTTCGCCGGTCTGTTCGGCCAAAGCCACTGCGCCTTTAAATGTAGCAAGGCTCAGTTCGCGTGCGTCTTGTTCGTTGAAACCTTGTGCCAAAGCCGCATTTTGGAGCGCGCCCAAAAGATAGAAAACATAGGCGGGGCCGCTGCCGCTGATGCCGGTAATATTGTGGAGTTGATCTTCCTCGTTCAGCCAAACGGTTGTACCGACAGAGCGCATGATGCCGTCGGCGGCTGTACGGTCAGCTTCTGAAACGCCTGCATCGGCAAACATACCGGATACGCCTAAACCGATTTTGGCCGGCGTATTGGGCATGATGCGCACGATACGGCGTGTGCCGCCCAGATACTGGCTGAGGGTATCGATGGACAAACCTGCCGCTACGGACAACACCAGCGCGCCATTCAAACGGATGTTTTGACAGGCTGCCTGCATGTCTTGCGGTTTAACAGCGAGAATGAGGACATCGTCCGCACTCAATTCGGGCAGGTTTTCAGAAGTGGCTACGCCCAATTCTTGTACCAGTTGCTCCCGTCTTTCGGCGCCGCGTTCGACAATGTGGACACGATAGCCGTCTTGTTTGACCAAACCGCCTGCAATGGCAGTCGCCATATTGCCGCCGCCGAGAAAATAGATATTCATATATATGTCACTCCTTTGTGATATCGATCAAGCCGTCTGAAACTGCTGTCTGCCCTGTTCAGACGGCCTATTACTTTTATTGAGGATAATGCCGCTTGCCGAAAATCGCGCTGCCGATGCGGACATGGGTTGCGCCGCATTCTACCGCGATTGGCATATCTCCGGACATCCCCATAGACAAAACATCTGCTTCGACGCCTGCCGCGTTCAACTCAGCCAACAGCCGCTGCATGGTATGAAACTGGCTGCGCAACTCATCATCGCTGCTGTCGGCCTTGGCCACACACATCAATCCGCGCACTTTAATATTCGGCAACTTGGCCACTTCAAGGGCCAGCGCAACCGCTTCAGTGGGCGCTACGCCGTGTTTTGCTTCTTCCGCGGCAATGTTCACTTCAATGCACACCTGCAACGGCGGCATTTCAGACGGCCTTTGTTCACTCAAGCGCCGCGCCGTTTTCAGACGGCCTATCGTATGCACCCAATGTGCGCGTTCGGCCACAAATTTGGTTTTATTAGACTGCACATCGCCGATAACGTGCCAAACAATATCCGGCAAATCGG
>NZ_JBQCWZ010000109.1:0-2761 GCF_051956895.1 Neisseria sp. P0021.S006 | reverse complement strand
TTATTACTTTCTCCATATTGGGTGTATTGACTCACTATTCTACCTCTAATTTTTTTGACACGGAAAAATAACATGATTGAACTATCCCTTGAGGATCTGGAACTCATTTCTGGAGGAGGCTTAGGAGAGAGAATCCTTCAAGGAGGAGCAAATGGTGCATAAATAGGAGGATCAATTGGTGCAGGTATTGGTCTGGGTGTCGGTATAGCTTTTGGCAGTATTCCTGCCGGACCAGCTATTATGGTCGGTGGCACAATTGGTGCTGCTGTTGGTGCTGCAACTGGTATGGGTGTTGCAGCATATGAGTATTACCAAGAAACTCAGCCTAAAGGGACAGTAACGATCGGTCCGATTTCTGCTTTTGCTGTGGACAAATCAGGAAACGGCTACACTGACGGCACAAATTACCACTGATATTTCTCATCGTTCAAACGATCTCTAGGGGTCGTCTGAAACTTTCTTAACTTCAATTTTATGAATACACCCAAGCAACCCTTCTTCCGTCCTGAAGTCTCCGTTGCCCGCCAAACCAGTTGTTCCAACAAAAGGCCGTCTGAAACTTAATTTGTCAAAGTTTCAGACGGCCTTTTATTATTCAATAAAGATAGCAGAAGTTGATTCGCCATATCCCCCATCTTTGCTACAATATCCCTTTTCTTTTTTATTGATTCCACTATGACAACCGCACCCCAACCCAGCACTTGGCGCAAGATTTTTTCGCGCAAAATGCTGATCTGCATTTTCACAGGCTTCACTTCGGGGTTGCCGCTTTATTTTCTATACAGCCTGATTCCAGCATGGCTGCGTAGCGAACACATTGATTTGAAAACCATTGGCCTATTTGCATTGATTGGTTTCCCCTACACTTGGAAATTCATCTGGTCACCTCTTTTGGACACCGTACGCCTGCCATTTTTAGGTTTACGGCGCAGTTGGATGCTGATTACCCAAATAGCACTCCTATTGCTTTTGGCTTCCTATGCATTTGTCCGACCGCAAGAACATTTATCCATCATCTTAGGCTTAGCTTGTGCTACAGCATTCTTCTCCGCCAGCCAAGATATTGTGATTGATGCATTCCGACGCGAAGTACTGTCAGATGAAGAATTGGTATTAGGCAACTCGCTGTATGTGAATGCCTACCGTATTTCTTCATTAATTCCGGCCTCATTAAGTCTGATTTTGGCCGACAGATTGCCTTGGTCAACCGTCTTCATCATTACTTCCCTGTTTATGATCCCAGGTTTACTTGCGACCTTGTTCATAGCACGCGAGCCAGATCACTCAACTCTTGAAACCAAAGGCTTAAAAGAAACCGTTATCGAACCATTTCACGATTTCTTTACCCGCCAGAGTGTGAAGCAGGCTTTGACTATTTTGGCGTTCATCTTGCTGTATAAACTGGGCGACAGCATGGCAACTGCTTTGGCTCAACCGTTTTATCTCGATATGGGCTTCTCTAAAACCGATATTGGTCTGATTGGAAAAAACGCAGGTTTATGGCCGGCTGTAATTTTTGGCGTTATCGGCGGCATTTGGATCACCAAACTTGGGGTTAATCGTGCTCTGTGGTTATTCGGTTTGATACAGTGGGTCACCATTTTAGGCTTTGCATGGCTGGCAAGCTTCGGACATTTTGACCATGTCGGTGCATCGGAACGAATCTTTTTAGCGGTTGTAATTGCGGCTGAAGCAATCGGCGTCGGCTTAGGCACAGCAGCGTTTGTCTCGTATATGGCGCAACAAGCCAATACGGCATTTACGGCAACGCAATTAGCCCTTTTTACAAGCCTATCTGCCGTACCGCGTACATTTATGAACGCAACGGCAGGCTATCTGATTGAAGCGATGGGTTACTTCAATTTCTACTGGCTGTGTTTTGCTTTGGGCATACCGGGCATGTTGCTGCTGTTTAAAGTGGCACCGTGGAATGGTCAAAAAGTGAGTAACTAGATTGCCAGTCTAAAACTTCTAGCAAAACAAAAGGCCGTCTGAATATTCAGACGGCCTTTATCATACAAAAACTTTATTCTGCTTCAGGTTTGACAGTGCTGCGGACATCGCCGCTTTTTTCTTTATGTTTCAAAACAGCGCGGTCGAGCTTGTCCATCAAAACATCAATCGCGGCGTACATATCCTGCTCAATCGCTTCAACGTGCAAATCTTTGCCTGCCAGATGCGCATCGGCTTCGGCTTTTTGATTGACTTTTTCCACCGAGAGCGTAATGGTCACAGAGATGATGTTGTCGGCGTGGCGATTGATTCGTGCCAACTTGTCGGAAACATAGTTTTTGATGGCTTCGGTAACATCAAAATTCAGACCGGTGATTTTCAGATTCATGATACAGCTCCTTCGGTTGATTAGTCCGTCAAAACGGATCGGAATATATCTACTCGGTAAATTTTCGTTTGTGTGCCGGTGGTATGTCTAATGATTCTCTATATTTAGCAACTGTACGTCTGGCGATTTCAATGCCGCGTTGTTTTAATAATTTGACGAGGGCCTCGTCCGAATAAGGTTTGCTGCTGTCTTCGCTTTCAATCAGCTGGCTCAAGACAGCTTTGATTGCGCCTTGACTGAACCCTTCGCCGTCATCATCGGCATTGACTGCCTGTGTGAAGAAATAGCGTAACGCAAACAGGCCGCGCGGGCAAGACAAATATTTCTGGTTGGCAGCGCGCGAAATGGTGCTTTCCGCCAAACCCAATTCGGCGGCGGCATCTTTCATCAGCATGGGCGACAGGCCGATTTCTCCGAAGA
>NZ_JBQCWZ010000108.1:0-2770 GCF_051956895.1 Neisseria sp. P0021.S006 | reverse complement strand
AATCAAAATAAAACAGCAACGCATCGTCAAATCGGGCGTAACCAGACAATACGGTTCGCAGATACCGCTTAATATTCGCCCACACCTTCTCAATCGGGTTGAGCTCAGGTGAATAAGGTGCAAGAGGCAATACCTTATGTCCCAATTTTTCCGCCATTTCCCGTAAGACACCCATACGGTGAAATCGCGCATTATCTAAAATAATCACCGATTTTTGAGTCAATGCGGGCCGTAGGCATTGCTGAAACCACGCTTCAAAAAAGACTCCGGTCATCGTATTTTGATAAACCATCGGAGCAATCAGCCGGTTGCCGACTTGTGCGGACACCAGAGATAAGCGTCGGTATCTTTTTCCACTTATCTGCGCTTTCACTATTTGCCCTTTCAGGCTGCGGGCATAGGGACGGAACAGGTAGCGGTCAAATCCTGTTTCATCCAAATAAACGCGTTGGTAGTCGGAAAATTCGGCCAGCTGTGTCAAATAATGCGTTACTTTGGCCGGATCTTGTTCTTTGTAAGTGGTGGTCTTTTTTTGCGCGTCATCCCCATCTGTTTGAGTGCATAGCAAACGGCGGCTGGCGTACAATCAAAATGTTTGGCGATTTTATGCAGATAGGCATCCTGGTGTTGCCCAACATATTGAGCCGGTTTTTGCCTATCCAATTTGACGGCATTTAGACCGGTAACTTGATGTTTTAGGCTGCCTGTTTGTTTTTTAAGGCGAATCCACAGGTAAAGCGTGTTTCTTGACAAGTTAAACGTTGCTGCGGTTTGGCTGATGTTTTTGCATTGTTCGTAATAGTTTAAAGCTTTGTTTCTTAAGTCCGCAGAGTATGCCATGGTTAAACCTTCAAAGTTGAGTATTGTACCATTTTGTTTTTAATTGACTATAACTTAAGCCATCTTCGATTCACGCATTCCCCTACTGTTTAAACGAAACGGAAATGACGGTAAACCCGATCACGCCCACAACGACAAAAAGGTCGTCTGAAACCCAAATTGGATTTCAGACGACCTTTTATTTCAAGCCGGTTGGCTTATTTGTTGAAGAAAACCAGCGTCCACGGCAAAACATAAGCTTGCAGCAGGGTCAGCAGGCCGACGAAGGTACAGAAAATCAAGCTGTGTTTCACGGTGAAGCGGAACAGGTTGGATTCTTTGCCTTCCAGACCGACTGCCGCGCAGGCGATGGCGATGGATTGCGGCGAAATCATTTTGCCGGTCACGCCGCCGGTGGTGTTGGCAGCGACGGTCAGCTCGGGTACGACGTTGATTTGATGCGCGGTGCTGGCTTGCAGCGAACCGAAGAGCGCGTTGGCGGAGGTGTCCGAACCGGTCAGGAATACGCCCAGCCAGCCGAGGAACGGCGAGAAGAACGGGAACACGGTGCCGGTGGCGGCGAGGACGAGTGCCAATGTGGACGACAGGCCTGAATAGTTTGCCACGAATGCAAAGCCAAGTACCAAGCCGATAGACAGGATGGACAGGCGCAGTTCTTTGAGCGTTTCAAAGAAAGTGCTGACGGCTTCGGAGGGTTTCATTTTCAGCAAAGCGGCGGAAACGATGGAAGCAAACAGGATTGCCGTACCGACTGCGCCGAGGAGGTCAATTTTGAACACGGCGGCGTATGGTGTCGGTTCGCTGACGATGGGCGCGGCTTTTTGTACCAAGTTGTGCAGCATCGGCCAGTCGAATTTGATGGTGGCAACGCCCAAAGCCTCTTTAACACCCTTAATCGTCCACACGCTGACGAAAACGGTCAGGATGGCGAAAGGCGACCAGGCTTTGATGATTTGCCCGGCAGTGTATTCGCCCGCTTTGCGTTCGGACGGTTTTTTCATGCCGTTGAAGGTGAAGATTTCTTTAGGCTGCCATTTTTTCAGGAAGGCAGACAGGCAGACCAGGCTGACCAATGCGGAGGTCACGTCGGGTAACTCGGGGCCGATGAAGTTGGCGGTAATGAACTGGGTAGTGGCGAAAGACACGCCTGCCACCAATACGGCAGGCCAAGTTTGGCGTATGCCGCGCATACCGTCCATCATGGCGACCAACCAGAAAGGAACGATAATCGACAGGATCGGCAGTTGGCGGCCGGCGACCTGACCGATGTGGTAAGGGTCGAGGTTGGACACTTGACCGGCAACCAAGATTGGAATACCCATCGCACCGAAAGCCACGGGTGCGGTATTGGCAATCAAACACAAACCGGCGGCGTAGAGCGGGTTAAAGCCTAAGCCCACCAACAACGAGGCGGTAATCGCCACCGGCGCGCCGAAGCCTGCCGCACCTTCGAGGAATGCGCCGAAGGAGAAGCCAACCAGCAACATTTGCAGGCGTTGGTCTTCGGTAATCGAAATCACGGAAGCGCGGATGATGTCGAACTGCCCTGTTTTCACAGTAATTTTATACAGGAACACAGCAGTAACGATAATCCATGCAATCGGCCACAAACCGTAGGCAAAGCCGTACAGCGCGGAAGAAACCGCCATGCCCGCAGGCATTCCGAAACCTAATACGGCAACGCCAAGTGCAATCAGCAGCGTATAAAGCCCCGCCTGATAACCCTTGAGCTTCAAGACGGTCAGTGCAACAAAGAAAAAGATAATGGGCAGGAGGGCGACGGCTGCCGTCAAATACAGGCTGCCGCCCACTGCGGTATAGTTTTGAATCCAAGTTTCCATTGGGAAAATCTCCGAATATTTTTCTAATATACTTTCCTAAATTGGTAAAACCAATTTTTTGAACGGAGGACACTTTACGAAACTTTAAT
>NZ_JBQCWZ010000107.1:0-2804 GCF_051956895.1 Neisseria sp. P0021.S006 | reverse complement strand
TGCAAGACAGCGGTCTGCGTTGCTACCCTAACGGCGACTTGCACCACCCGCACTTGTCTTTCACCGACCAAACTTACGATGGCCGTTATGCTTACGCCAACGATAAAGCAAACACCCGTGTTTGCCGCGTCCGCTTGGATGTAATGAAAACCGATAAAATCATCGATATTCCTAATGCTTCAGGTATCCACGGTCTGCGTCCGCAACGTTATCCGAAAACCGGTTACGTTTTTGCCAACGGCGAACACATTGTTCCAGTTGACGGCGTAGGTAAATGGGATGATGCGAAAACTTGGAATGCCGTTTATACCGCAATTGACGGCGAAACCATGGAAATCGCATGGCAAGTTTTGGTAGACGGTAACTTGGACAACGGCGATGCCGACTACCAAGGTAAATACTCTTTCTCTACCTGCTATAACTCTGAACGCGCTCTGACTGTACAAGGTGCTTCTTCTAACGAGCAAGACTGGTGTGTAGTATTTAACCTGGCCGCTATCGAAGAAGGCATCAAAAAAGGCGACTTCAAAGAAGTTAACGGCGTGAAAATGTTGGACGGCCGTGCAGAAGCCAACTCTCCATACACCCGCTACATCCCTGTACCTAACTCTCCTCACGGCTGTAACGCAAGCCCTGACGGCAAATACATCATGCTCAACGGTAAACTGTCTCCAACCGTTACCGTATTGGATGTCAGCAAACTGGACGATTTGTTTGCAGGCAAAATTAAAGAGCGCGATGTTGTCGTAGCTGAACCTCAACTGGGTCTTGGCCCATTACACACTGCATTTGACGGTCGCGGCAATGCCTATACTACATTGTTTATCGACAGCCAAATGGTGAAATGGAACATCGACGATGCGATTAAAGCCTACAAAGGCGAGAAAATCGATCCGATTAAACAAAAATTGGACGTTCACTATCAACCTGGTCACAACCACACTACCATGGGTGAAACTAAAGAAGCCGACGGTAAATGGTTGGTGTCTTTGAACAAATTCTCCAAAGACCGCTTCCTGAACGCAGGCCCTCTGAAACCTGAGTGTGACCAATTAATCGACATCTCCGGCGACGAAATGCGTCTGGTTCACGACAACCCGACTTTTGCAGAACCACATGACTTCTGTCTGGTTTCCGCTTCCAAAGTGAACCCAAGCAAAACTTGGGACCGCAAAGACCCATGGTTCTGGAAAGATGCTTTGGAACAAGCGCAAAAAGACGGTGTTGAGCTGGAAAAAGCCGCTAAAGTCGTACGTGAAGGCAACAAAGTACGCGTGTACATGACTGCCGTTGCGCCTGCATTCAGTATCCCTCAATTTGAAGTGAACCAAGGCGACGAAGTGACCGTATACGTAACCAACGTTGAGACCATTGAGGACTTGACTCACGGTTTCACTTTGGAAGGCTACGGTATCGCTATGGAGATCGGCCCGCAAGCGACATCTTCTGTAACCTTCAAAGCAGTCCGTCCAGGCGTACACTGGTATTACTGCCAATGGTTCTGCCACGCATTGCACATGGAAATGTCAGGTCAAATGATTGTTAAACCAAAATAATTTTGGTTTGATGATTTAATCCTTCAGGCCGTCTGAAAAGACATTCTTTCAGACGGCCTTTATAGCAAAGCTGTTTGTCTGCAGATATTGCAATGAGATATAAGCCATCATCAGACAGCTTTGCTATAACATCAAAATACCTGTTTCTGCATATGTTTACCATGTAGAAAACAGGCCGTCTGAAATTGAGATATAATTATGACGCATACACCATCCCATCGTTCCAAATGGCAACGTGCCGCATTCGTATTGCTATTGGGCAGTATGGTTCAGACGGCCTTTGCCTCAGTCATCAACGTATCCGCACAAGACAATCTCAATGATGCTTTAGCGCGCGCCCAAGCCGGCGATACGCTCAAGCTTGCCTCCGGTACATACAAGACCAAACTCTATATCGACAAACCGATTACCATTGAAGGTCCGGCCGATCGCTCCGCCAAGATTGTCGGCGACAGGAGCGGGCGTACCATTGCCGTTCATGCGCCTGACGTAACTCTGCGCAATCTGACCGTTTCCAATTCAGGCTTGAGCCTGCCGGCCATGGATGCAGGGATTTATCTTGAGGAAACGGCTCCGCGAGCATTGGTTGAACACAATAATGTCTTGGACAACTCAGTCGGCGTATACATCCATGGCGCGGCAGAATCGATGGTGCGCGAAAATAAGATTGTCGGGGAAGCCACATTGCGTGTGAATGAGCGCGGTAATGGCGTAACGGTTTGGAATGCGCCGGGCGCGCAAGTAGTCGACAACGATATTTCCAAAGGCCGTGACGGTATTTTTTCTAATACCAGTACAAACAATACCTATAAAGGCAATCGTTTCAGCGATTTGCGTTTTGCAGTGCATTATATGTACACCAACGACAGCGAGGTCAGCAACAACATCTCTGTCGGCAACAATATGGGCTATGTGTTGATGTTCTCAGAGCGTCTCAAAGTGTATGGCAATATCGCCGTAGGCAGCCGTGACCAAGGCATTATGCTCAATTACGTCAACCATTCCGATATTAACGATAACATTATCAACAAAGCCGGTAAATGCGTATTCGCCTATAACGCCAACTTCAATAAAATTTTTGACAACCATTTTGAAAACTGTCAAATCGGCATTCACTTTACCGCGGCTATTGAAGGCACAAGTCTGTCCAATAATTCGTTTATCAACAACGAAAGCCAAGTTAAATACGTCAGCACCCGTTTCCTTGATTGGGGAGAGGGCGGCCGAGGCAATTATTGGAGCGACAAC
>NZ_JBQCWZ010000106.1:0-2735 GCF_051956895.1 Neisseria sp. P0021.S006 | reverse complement strand
CGAAAACCATCAGCCCGACCGGATTACCGACTGCTCGGGTTACGAAACCAAACTGGCCTACACCCCCGAAGGACAGTTGGCGCGTATTACCGATGCGCTGGAACAGCACACCGAATACCACTACGACACCGATCAAAACCTCACCCTCGCCCTCTATCCCGACGGCAGCAAAGAGACCTTCGGCTACGATGCCGCAGGTCGTCTGACCACCCATACCGATGCCGAAGGCCACACCACCTCCTACGAATACGGCCAGGACGGTCTGCCGACCCAACGCACCAATGCCTTGGGCCATACCTTCGGCTATCATTACGACCAAGCCCGCCGCCTAGTCGGCCTCACCAATGAAAACGGTGCGCGCTACCGCTTTGCCTACGACATCCTCGACCGACTGATTGCTGAAAGCGGTTTCGACCATAAGCTCACCGGCTACCGCTACAATGCCGGCAACGAACTGATTGAACAGCGCGAATTCGGCGACGACGCTACCCTCGCCGCCAAACTGATGGCGCAGCTGGGCGGACAACCCGTCCCCAAAAAAGATGCCGCCCCGCTTTCAGACGGCCTCGACAGCCAAACCCCGCTGCGGACTACCGAGTTCAAACGCGATATATTGGGACGCTTAATCCATACCCTCGCCCGCAACAATGACAAGGTTCAGGAAACCGCTTACCAATACGACTTGGACGGCAACCTCGTCCGTGCCGCCAACAGCCACAGCATTACCTGCTTCGACTACAACGGCAACGGCCAAATCATCGGCCAGCACCAATGGAAAGTACCGACTAAGGAAGAGAACGCCCGAAACGGTTTGCCCGAAACCGACTGGCGCGATGCGCAGTACGACATGCTGTACCTGCCCGTTACCGAAAGCATCCGCTACCACTACGACTTCAACGGCAACCGTACCGCCACCGTCCTGCCCGACGGCAGACAGATCAACTACCTGTATTACGGCAGCGGCCACCTGCACCAAATCAGCCTCGACGACGAAGTCATCACCGACATCGAACGCGATAAGCTGCACCGCGAAATCTTCCGTACACAGGGTAAACTCGCCAGCCGTTACGAACTCGATCCCCTAGGTCGTCTGAAAAAACAAATCGCCACCCTCAATGATTTGATGGAAAGCGGCAAAGGCAAAACCAAAGTAACATCGGCTTATGCCGTCAAACGTGGCTACGGCTACGACCGCACCGGCAACCTGACCCACAGCACCGACCAGCGGACGGGCACGACGCATTTCGAGTACGACAAACTGGGTAGGATTACCCAAGCCGGTAACGAACTGTTCGCCTTCGACCCCGCGCACAATATCCTCGACATCCCGACGGAAAAGGTCAAACCATACCCTGCCCCCTCTCCCGTGGGAGAGGGTCGGGGAGAGGGCAAAACGACCGCGCCGCTTTCAGACGACCGTTCCGTCATCACCGACAACCGCCTGAAAACCTACAACGGCACGACCTATTACTACGACGACCTCGGCAACCTCATCCACCGCGAACTGGCCGACGGCGAAGTGCAGAACTATTTCTACGACCTGCACGACCAACTGGTTAAGGCGGAAATCTTCAAAAAAGACGGCAGCAAAGAGACTTGGTCGTACACCTACGACGCCTTGGGCAGAAGGATAGGCAAAGGTCGTCTGAAAAACGAAGAAGTTTCAGACGACCTCGAAAACCAAACCCGTTTCGTTTGGGACGGCAGCCATTTGCTGCAGGAAGTCCACCCGGACGGCAGGTATACCTATCTCTACACCGACCCGGATTCCTACGAACCGCTGGCACAGGTCCGCAATTGGACAACCGAAGACGGCGAAAGCCACCAACAAATCCACTACTTCCACTGCGACCAAATCGGCATCCCGCGTGAAATGACCGATGACGAAGGCAACCTGGTTTGGTTTGGCAACTATACCGGCTGGGGTCGTCTGAAAGAGGAAACCAAGGTAACGGATAGCGCTTACCAACCCTTCCGCCTGCAAAACCAGTATGCCGACCGTGAGACGGGGTTGCATTACAATTTCTTTAGGTATTACGAGCCTGATGTGGGTCGGTTTATCAACCAAGACCCGATTAGACTGTGGGGTGGAAACAATTTTTATCAATTTGCGCCGAACGTGCAGGGATGGGTTGATATTTTTGGTTTATATAATGCTCAGAAATGTGCATCAATTGCAGCTAGAATAGAAAATCTTAAATACGAAATATACGTAAAACGTATTCCCGCACTTGAGAGTAATCCAAATAATTTACCGTGGCGAATTGGTCCAGGGGAAGCTCTTAGAGATACTGTCCGAGGTCATGTAAAGCTACTGAATGCTGCGTATAGTAAACTAGCTAAAGCCGAAAAAGAGTGGGTGGATAATGATTGCGACAAACCACCACCTCCTTCTTCTCCCGTAACAAAATGCACTAATTGCTCCACTGAAGACAAAACATCTACTAATAATGATGCTTTAACAGCAATCGCCCTTGTTGGAACTGTTGTGCTAGTTAGTGTTTGTATATATTCAACGGCGGGAGTATGTGGTGCTTTTGTGGCAGGAGGAAGTTTTGTAGGAGCAATGTGAAGTTTAATATTGATATAGGAGCATGATAATTATGCGCAATAGTGATTTTTATATACAAAATATGATTGAAGCTTCTTTAGAACAAGAAGATTTCAGTCAAATAATTATACTACTAGATTCGCTACCATCTAAAAATATACGTAGCTGTCTCTTATCCCCATCT
>NZ_JBQCWZ010000105.1:0-2831 GCF_051956895.1 Neisseria sp. P0021.S006 | reverse complement strand
AATTTTTGTTTGGCTTCGGCATCTTCAGGCTCTAATGCACGGATGTGCAGTGTGTTGCCATCGGGCAGGGTAAAGGTATCGGTTTGGCTCGGATAGGGTGCGAGTACGTTTTGTATCTCGGGCGTTTCGGTTTTAGGGTGCAGCAGTTCGGAAGCGGCTTCGCCGGTGTTGCGTAGGAATTCGGCCGCTGCCGGATTTTTTTGTTGGAGGTAGGCGGCGGCGCTTTGCATTTTGGCGGCGGCCTGTTCTAAGGTTTGGACGGCTTTTTTTGGGATTTTGGTTGTTGGTACGGCTGGTTTTTCCACGATTTCGGGAATGATAGTGCTGCTGTATTGGCTGCCGTTGTAGTTGAGGATAATGTCGCCGATATGCTGGTTGTTGTGGATAAGCGTGTTTAGGGAATGCAGGAATTGATTGAGAACGGACGTGTTGTCGAGTTCTGCAAATTGGCTTAAACGCTGGATATCGAGTGTGGTAAATGGAGGTAATGCGGCTTCGGTTTTGCCGTTGTAATGGGCGGAAAGGATGTTGCCGTAAATGGCATGGCGGCTGAATCGAAATTGGACGGCATTGTGTTTTTTGGTTTGGCACGGAGGCAGGTATAGGACTTCCGCCATCAGTTCGGTTTGGCCGGATGCAATGGCTTTATCGATATTTTTGCTTTTAGGTGTTTTCAGACGGCCTGTTTTGGCTGGCGCAGGGATATTTTGCACCTGTTGCAAATAGGCTGTTTGATTGCGGAAATAAAGTGTCAGTAAGGCTTCTTCCGGCGTGTTAAACCGAGTCAGGCCGTCTGAAAAACGATAGCTGACGAGAATGGGCTTGCTGGTTTTTTGTGCCAAATTATTCAGAGTTTGATGAATGCTGTACGCATCCGGCGTATCTGGCGAAATAATGCCGAGCAGGGCTTGAGTATGTGGATTTTGTAATTGTTCGAGCGCTAGACGGTGGATGCGTGCAGGCGTGGGATTGCTGCCGATGCAGCCTTGTCGGATGGATGGGGCATCAGTTGGGAGGTCGAGGGTCAATTCACAGGCATTGGCGGTGCTGCGCAGCCATTCTATCGGCGTGTCGGACAGAATGGTGGGGTTGGTAATGACGGGAATGCCGGAAAGGTGGGCTTTTAAGGCCGCTTCCAGTTCAGCGGTATTGAATACCGGTTGGAAATTGCAATGGTGGCTGAGGCTGCGCAGGATGGCTTTGTCTGTGTCGTCGGTATGGTGTGTGGACAACAGGATAAGCGGAGTGTGGTGTGTAAAGTGACGGATGGCACTGAACAGCTCGCGTTGGTTTTCGGCCGGGTTATAGTGGATCACGGCAACTTTGGTATGGCGATTGTGGCCGAAGCGGTTGAGCCAGTCGGCGGATGTAGTAGGGCTTAGATCATAGTTGAGACTAATGTGGCGCGATACGCCTTGATGCAGTGTGTTCAGCAGGTGGTTGATGTTGCGGCTGACGGTGCTGTGGCCAGTCAGTAACGCGATATGGCCGGCTGGATAGTCGGTTTGGGTGCCGATGTTGAGGTTGAGCGAGGGGAGTTGGATGCCTGCGCTGTTGCACACGGTGATGTTCAATTCGTCACCGTGATATTTTTGAATGATGGAACGGGCGTTTTTACAGGATTCGGGCGGCAGGTTTTCCCAATCTTGAATCAGGATAATGTGGCGCAGGTCTTTTTTGCGGCAAGCTTTGAACAGTGAGTCGTAATGATCGGGCGGGATAACGGCAACAACCAAGTCGGCTTGGCCCGGGATTTTGCTGAGGCTGGAGTAGGAGGGAATGCCTGCGACACTGCTGTGTCGAAGATTGACGGGGGTGATTTTGCCTTGATATGAAGAACCGAGCAGATGGCTGAAAATGCGTTCGCCAAGGCTGTGCGGACGTTCGCTGGCGCCGACGAGGATGATGTGTTCAGGCATGAAGAAGTAGCCGGTTTGGGCAGTTGCGCTCATGATGGTTCCTTATTTGTGTTTTTGGCCGTCTGAAAAGTTTCAGACGGCCTTATTTTTAGACTTCTTTTTTGTCTCCGGCTTTCTTTTTGGGAAGGATGAAACGCATCCTCAGGCCGTTGGGTTTGACATTTTCAGCAATGATTTTACCGCAGTGCTGTTCCATAATGTGCTGCGTCAAGGCAAGCCCTAAACCTGTACCGGGCTTGTGCGCGCTGGAGTCGGCGCGATAAAAGGCAGTGAAAATATGCGGAAGCTGCATTTCGTCCACGCCAGGCCCGTTGTCGGTAACATCGATAATCCAGTTTTTTCCGTCTTGTCCGATATGGGTTTGAATGGTGCTGCCTTCTGGACTGTAATTGATGGCATTGCGGATAACGTTGTCAAAGGCGCGGTATAGATAGCCTTCGTTGGCGCTGACTATGGCATTTTCAGGGATTTTTGGGTCAATGCTCAGGGTAACGCTTTGGTTGTTTTGGTGGGCAATGCTTTGGTTGTCCTCAATCAAATTAGTTAGGAAAGGAACGAGTTTGAGGTTTTCTTTTTCCAAAGGAATATTGGAAGTTTCCAAGCGGGAGAGGGTCAACAATTCACCGACCAGAGTATCCATGCGCACCAGTTCGCCTTCAAGTCGCTTGAGGTATTGCTCTTGTTTTTGCGGCTGAGATTGAATCAGGCCGACAATTGCCTGCATGCGCGCCAGCGGCGAGCGCATTTCATGAGAAACGTGGTGAAGCAGGTGGCGCTCTTTGGCAACAAGTTTTTCAAGCTTTTCGGCCATTTTGTCGAACTGCACGGCAAGATGGGACAATTCGTCGTCACGGTCGTCAACTTGTTGGGAAATGCGGGTTTCGAGTTCGCCGTTGGCTACTCTGTCCATGC
>NZ_JBQCWZ010000104.1:0-2833 GCF_051956895.1 Neisseria sp. P0021.S006 | reverse complement strand
TAAATGCTCATGTCCGATACATCGGTGAATTTACATTAGATGAGCATCAGCCTTATATAGTTAAAAAAGCACATGCAACTAATAATGGCCCAGAACGAAACGTATTTGAATTTTGCTTGCACAAAAAGTCCAAATAACCCCAGTTTACACAAATTTTGAAAATCCCATGACCACCATCTACAACACCCTGACCCGCCAAAAAGAACCCTTCACCCCCATCGACCCTAAAAACGTACGTATGTACGTTTGCGGTATGACCGTTTACGACTACTGTCACTTAGGCCATGCCCGTGTGATGGTTGTGTTTGACATGATTGCCCGTTGGTTGCGCGAGTGCGGTTATCCGCTCACTTATGTGCGCAATATTACCGATATCGACGACAAAATCATCGCCCGCGCTGCTGAAAACGGCGAAACCATCGGCGATCTGACTGCGCGTTTCATTCAGGCTATGCACGAAGATGCCGATGCTTTGGGTGTGTTGCGTCCCGACATCGAGCCGAAGGCAACAGAAAACATTCCGCAAATGATTGCCATGATTGAAACCCTGATTCAAAACGGCAAAGCCTATCCTGCCACAAACGGCGACGTTTACTACGCTGTGCGCGAATTTTCCGCTTACGGTCAATTGTCGGGCAAATCGCTGGACGACCTGCGCGCAGGCGAACGCGTGGAAGTGGATGGTTTCAAACGTGATCCGCTTGATTTTGTGTTGTGGAAAGCGGCCAAAGCAGGCGAGCCGGCATGGGAAAGCCCGTGGGGCAATGGTCGTCCGGGTTGGCACATCGAATGCTCCGCCATGAGTGAAAACCTGTTCGGCGATACTTTTGATATTCACGGTGGCGGTGCGGATTTGCAGTTCCCTCACCACGAAAACGAAATCGCTCAAAGCGTCGGTGCCAGCGGCCATACCTGCGGTCATGACCACGCGCAAACCCATCACGGTCAAAGCATCGCCAGCCACGTCAAATACTGGCTGCACAACGGCTTCATCCGTGTGGACGGCGAAAAAATGTCCAAATCGCTGGGCAACTTCTTCACCATCCGCGAAGTGTTGAAACAATACGACCCTGAAGTCGTGCGTTTCTTTATCCTGCGCGCCCACTACCGCAGCCCGTTGAACTACTCCGACGCGCATTTGGACGACGCAAAAGGCGCGCTGACCCGTCTGTACACCACGTTGAAAAAAACTCCAGCGGCTGAGTTTGATTTATCCGAAAACGCCAACGACTACACCCGCCGCTTCTACGCCGCCATGAACGACGATTTCGGTACGGTCGAAGCGGTTGCCGTGTTGTTTGAGCTGGCAGGCGAGGTGAACAAAACCAATGATGCGCACCTTGCCGGCTGCCTGAAAGCTTTGGGCGGCATCATCGGCCTGTTGCAACGTGATCCGATTGAGTTTCTGCAAGGCGGCGCGGTTTCAGACGGCCTCTCCAACGAAGAAATCGAAGACTTAATCGCCCGCCGCAAACAGGCACGCGCGGATAAAAACTGGGCGGAATCCGACCGTATCCGCGACCTTCTGAACGAACACAAAATCATTCTGGAAGACAACGCCGGCGGTACGACTTGGCGGCGCGGCTAATTTGATTTGATATAAAAAGGTCGTCTGAAAACATTTTCAGACGACCTTTTTATATCTGGTTGAAAACCGTGATGTGTGTACTTAATCTTCTAACAGGTTCTTCTTGATGACCGCAGGATTCCCAGCAGCGACGCAATACGGCGGCACATCTTTAGTTACCACAGCCCCTGCGCCGATAACCGCTCCTTTGCCTACTCGGACACCGCCCATAATAATCGCGCGCCGTCCGATCCAAACATCATCCTCAATCACAATCGGAGACCTTTGCAAAAAAGCCCTTCCCCAACAGCCGAAATCCAAACACAGGTTTTCGGCTGTTTTTGTTTCAAATATCCGCTGACTCTACTCAAATACCCTCTTAATCCTCCTTGAATACCTGATAATCAGGCATCCGGCCGCCTTTTAGGCGACAACAGGCACACTTAGCCTGTTAGCGGCTTTCAATAGGTTCAAACACATCGCCTTCAGATGGCTTTGTGCACTTACTTTGAGCAGACCAAAATAGACTGCCCGGGCATAGCGGAATTTACGGTGCAGCGTACCGAAGCTTTGTTCGACCACATAACGGGTCTTCGACAAATGTCGGTTGCGTTTGGTTTGCGCTTCCGACAGCGGATGTTTGCGGTGGGCTTTGCGCATAATGCCGTCCTGTAGCCGATACTCTTCCAGATGTTGCCGGTTTTCCTCACTGTCATAGCCTTTGTCGGCATAGACGGTCGTACCTTTGGACAGTCCTTCCAGCAAAGGCAACAGGTGTTTGCATTCATGGGCATTGGCGGGGGTAAGGTGCAGTTTTTCGATATAGCCTTCCGCATCGGTACGGGTATGTTGTTTATAACCGAGTTTGTAGAGGCCGTTTTTCTTTATCCAACGGGCATCGCTGTCTTTACTCGGTGTGGTTTGGCCGCTGACTTGTCCTTCCTCGTCGACTTCTATGGACTGGCGCTGTTTGCTGCCAGCAGTCTGAATAATGGTGGCGTCAACGACGGCGGCGGATGCTTTCTCTACTTTTAAGCCTTTTTCAGTCAGTTGGCGGTTAATCAGTTCCAGCAATTCGGACAGGGTATTATCTTGCGCCAGCCAATTGCGGTAGCGGCATAAGGTGCTGTAATCGGGGATGCTTAGTTCGTCAAAACGGCAAAACAGGTTGAAATCAATGTGGGTGATGAGGCTGTGTTCAAGTTCGGGATCGGAGAGGCTGTGCCATTGTCCGAGCAGGACGGCTTTGAACATGGACAACAGGGG
>NZ_JBQCWZ010000103.1:0-2849 GCF_051956895.1 Neisseria sp. P0021.S006 | reverse complement strand
GGTCTTCCAAGGCTTCGATGCGCTCGTTGTAGTTCGGCACGCCTTCGGTACCGGCCACAAAGACAAACGGCAGACCTTCATCGCCGTGAATATCCAAGAACAAATCCACGCCGGTTTCCATCATTTTCTCGCGGACGGTAAAGACTTCGGGGCTTCGCTCCAAAGTCGGGGTTTCCCATTCGCGGTTGAGGTTGGCGCCGG
The DNA here is from genome assembly GCF_051956895.1 of Neisseria sp. P0021.S006. Lineage (NCBI taxonomy): Bacteria > Pseudomonadati > Pseudomonadota > Betaproteobacteria > Neisseriales > Neisseriaceae > Neisseria > Neisseria sp. P0021.S006. Next base: position 2,648 of record NZ_JBQCWZ010000103.1, on the reverse strand, counting down.
CGGCATTGGTGCGCAGATTACCCAAAACCGAACCGTCCGGATTCATATTCGGCACAATGTAGAAAGTCGCACGGTCAAGCAGCATGCGCGCGGTCGGATCTTGCGGATCAAGCAGACGGCCCAGCAAACCTTCGACAAACCATTCCGCCATGGTTTCGCCCGGATGCTGTCGGGCGATAATCCAGACTTTCATGTCGCTTTCGACTTGGTTGCCGATGGTCAACAGATTAATATCGCGGCCTTGAACAGTGCTGCCCAAATCGTCGATACGGCACAAGCCACTGCCCTGCGCATCGCCCAAAAGGTTCAAATGCTGATCGTTGGAATAAGGCTCGAAATAAGCGTAGTAAACGCTGTTGGACAAAGGCGTATGATTGATGGTCAACACGCCGTTTTCGTAGCTGGTCGGCACGCGGAACCAATTTTGGCGGTCGTAAGAGGCGCAAGCCTGATAGTCCTCCCAGCCCAAAGGATACGCAGCGTCCGCCGCATTTTCAAAATGCATCACGCAGTTTTGATAGGCCGCACCCTGCAAACGGAAGTAAAACCATTGGGCAAACTCCGAAGCATTGTCGGGACGCAGGGCGAGGCGGATATCGGCAGGGTTGCTCAAGTCTTTGACAACGACCGAACCGGCATCGAATTGGGTGCTGATTTTCATCATGGGTATCCTTAGTAATCGGCGAAGAGGCCGAAGCAAACCGTCATTTTACCGTTTGCATGAGGCTGGTTTCAACCATTTAACTGATTTAACAGGATTTCAAGCGCCTGGAAATATTGTTTCAGACGGCCTTTGGGATTAAGATAAAGGCCGAAATCATGAAACAAGGTAGAAACCATGACCCAGCAACAATCTGTCTCCCCTGCCATCAAAGCGCGCGTCCTTGCCGAATCTTTACCATATATCCGCCGTTTTTCCGGCTCCATCATCGTCATCAAATACGGCGGCAATGCCATGACCGAACCTGCCTTAAAAGAGGGTTTCGCACGCGATGTCGTCCTGCTCAAACTAATCGGCCTGCATCCCGTCATCGTTCACGGCGGCGGTCCACAAATCAATGAAATGTTGGAAAAAGTCGGCAAAAAAGGGGAATTTGTTCAAGGCATGCGCGTGACCGACAGCGAAACCATGGACATCGTAGAAATGGTTTTGGGCGGACACGTCAATAAAGAAATCGTTTCTATGATTACCACCTTCGGCGGTCGCGCCGTCGGCATTACCGGCCGGGACAACCACTTCATCAAAGCGGAAAAACTCCTGATCGATACGCCCGAACAAAAAGGTGTGGACATCGGTCAAGTCGGCACCGTGGCCGACATCGACACCCGTTTGGTGGAAGGTTTGGTTGAGCGCGGCTGCATTCCGGTCATCGCCCCCATCGGCGTAGGCCAAAACGGCGAAGCGTTCAACATTAATGCCGACTTAGTTGCCGGCAAACTGGCGGAAAAACTTCAAGCTGAAAAACTGCTGATGATGACCAATATCCCCGGCGTACTGGATAAAGAAGGCAAATTATTGACCACCCTGACGCCAAGCCGCATTGACGAACTGATTGAAGACGGTACGCTGTACGGCGGCATGCTGCCTAAAATTGCCTCTGCCGTCGAAGCCGCCAAAAGCGGTGTCAAAGCCACGCATATCATAGACGGCCGCGTTCCCAACGCCCTGCTCTTGGAAGTGCTGACCGATGACGGTGTAGGCTCGATGATTTTGGGAGCAGGCTAATCCGCTTTTCAGACGGCCTTATGCCTTATTTAATCAGCTTTTCACCCTAAAAAGGGTAAAAAATGTTACACTATACGGCTTATATTTGTTTGAGCGATATTGACGTGAAACAAACTTACAGTCGGTTTCATGCCGACTCCGATGCCATACTTGGCAAAGACGGTATAATGTCTGCATTCATCAGACTTTGGCAATCATCCTTAAGGCCGTCTGAAACGTAACAAAGCTACTTTTCTTTTACCATCCTATTTGGAGATATTCATGAGCGCAATCGTTGATATTTTTGCACGCGAAATTTTGGACTCCCGCGGCAACCCTACCGTAGAGTGTGACGTATTGTTGGAATCCGGCGTTATGGGACGCGCGGCCGTACCTAGCGGCGCATCAACCGGCCAAAAAGAAGCTTTGGAACTGCGTGACGGCGACAAATCCCGTTACTTAGGCAAAGGCGTATTGAAAGCCGTTGACCACGTCAACAACCAAATCGCGCAAGCCCTCATCGGTATCGATGCCAACGAACAATCTTATATCGACCAAATCATGATCGAATTGGACGGTACTGAAAACAAAGGCAACTTGGGTGCCAACGCCACTTTGGCCGTTTCTATGGCCGTAGCACGCGCAGCCGCTGAAGATGCAGGCCTGCCTCTGTATCGTTACTTGGGCGGCGCAGGCCCAATGGCTCTGCCTGTTCCAATGATGAACGTTATCAACGGCGGCGAACATGCCAACAACAGCCTGAACATCCAAGAATTCATGATTATGCCTGTCGGCGCAAAATCTTTCCGCGAAGCCCTGCGTTGCGGCGCCGAAATTTTCCACGCACTGAAAAAACTGTGTGATGCCAAAGGCTTCCCAACTACCGTGGGCGACGAAGGCGGTTTCGCACCTAACCTGAACAGCCACAAAGAAGCCCTGCAAC
>NZ_JBQCWZ010000102.1:0-2889 GCF_051956895.1 Neisseria sp. P0021.S006 | reverse complement strand
CGAATCGAATTATACAGTACATTTAGCAAATGTCAACTAAAATTATCGAAAATTCTAACTAACTGTGTTATACTGTCTGCTTCGTTTTCTTCACCGCGTCAGCAGCGAAGAACCGAACTATACGCCTCACAATAAAACCCGTCAACACCTTTCGCAAAATTATTTTCAGAAATTTAACCACCACCCTGTTTTAACAGGGTTTTTTATTTTATAAAAAACTCCAACAACCTTCCTACACAATCCATACATACAAAAAAACACAAAACAAAGGCCGTCTGAATTGCTCTTTCAGACGGCCTTTTGAATTTGACCCTCGCTTTAATTTATATTATTAGCGCTTGTTTTTTGGTATGATGCTTCCTTGATTCTTTTATATCAGCCTCGAGTTTGCTATGTCTGTCTATACAAGTGTTTCCGACACTCAAATGCGTGACTTCCTTCTGCAATATGATTTGGGAGATTTTGTTTCTTTGCAGGGGATTGCTCAAGGAATTACTAACAGTAATTATTTTTTGACTACTTCAACCGGTCGTTATGTATTGACTGTTTTTGAGGTTTTGAAATCAGAAGAACTGCCTTTCTTTCTAGAACTAAACCAGCATTTGAGTCTGAATGGTGTTGCCTGCGCTGCTCCGATTGCTCGCAAAGATGGCAGACTGCATTCTATTTTGGCCGGAAAACCGGCTTGTTTGGTTACTTGTTTGAATGGCTCGGATACCGGCTGGCCAACTGAGGCTCAATGCTTCCATACCGGTGCTATGCTGGCCAAAATGCATTTAGCCGGTCAAGACTTTCCTTTAAAAATGAAAAACCCTCGTTATGATGACTGGTGGCGCGATGCCTGCACTCAGTTGCTGCCTGTTTTAGATTCTAAAGATGCCGCACTGCTTCAATCTGAAATTGCCGCTTTAGATGAAAATCTGGGAGAGCATTTGCCTTCTGGTATTATCCATGCCGATTTATTTAAGGACAACGTATTGCTTAATGGAGATGAAGTTTCCGGCTTTATCGACTTCTATTATGCGTGTAACGGTAATTTCATGTACGACCTGGCAATTGCAGTTAACGATTGGGCACGAACAGCTGATAACAAGTTAGACCCTGTCCTTTATGATGCCTTTATCCACGGCTATGAAAGCGTACGTCCATTATCTGATGAAGAACGCGCGTATTTCCCTACTGCACAAAGAGCAGGATGTATTCGTTTTTGGGTATCACGCCTACTTGATTTCCATTTTCCTCAATCAGGAGAAATGACGTTTATTAAAGATCCAAATGCATTTAGGGATCTGCTCTTGACTCTTAAATAATATATAGATAAAAGGCCGTCTGAAATTCAGACGGCCTTTTATCTAATGCCCTCCCCCGCCGGAACCGCTAAACGGAGGTCTCGCCAGCCAAATAATGGGAATCATACTGATGAATATGATACTGCCTGCCAAGAAGATTTCATTTGAGCCAATAATAAAGCCTTGTTGGGAAATAGTACTATTTATCGCAGCCAGGGCTTGCTCTTTGCTCAGGCCATTGGCCATCATGCCTTGAATAGATTGGTTGCTGATTGAGGACAATGAATTAATATGTTCGGTCAGCTGAGTATGGTGCAGAGCTTCGCGCCGTTCCCACATGGTGCTGACAACGGACACACCGACACCGCCCATAAAGACTCGCAAGAAATTAGACAAGCTACTGGCCGAGGCAATTTGGTTGCCCTTCATATGCGATAAGGTGATACTGGTCAGGGGCAGGAAGAACATGGCTACGCCTAAACCCTGCCAAAACTGTGGCCAAACGACGTTGCTCATATCCATGCCGGCATAGAAGTCGGTTCGCCAATGGAATGTATAGGCAAACACCAAGAAGCTAGCGCTGACAAACAGGCGCATATCGACGCGATTGCCAAACTTACCAATAATCGGCGACAGAATAATCGGCAGAAAACCTACCGGTGCAGCAGCCAAACCAGCCCAAGTAGCGGTATAGTCGAGATTTGATTGCAACACCAAAGGCAGCAAGGTCAATGTACCCATATACACCATAAAGCCCAAGGATGTCGCAACAACGCCTATCGTAAAGTTTCTATTTCTAAACAATGACAAATCGACAATCGGGTATTTCTCGCCCAGCTCCCAAACAATAAAATAGGTCAGGAACACCAAAGCGGTAACGCCCAAAACGATAATCTCTCCCGAGGCAAACCAGTCCAATTCCTTACCTCTATCAAGCATCATTTGCAATGCGCCGACACCGACAATCATCAACACCAGCCCGACATAATCGATTGGCGCCCTGACGATTTCAGTTTCCCTGTGTCGAAGCTGCTTCCAAGCAATAGTTGCAGACAAAATCCCGATCGGGATATTGATAAAGAAAATCCATCCCCAATGCCAATTGTCTGAAATCCAACCGCCTAAAATCGGCCCCAACACAGGGGCAACAACGACGGTCATCGCCCATAAGGCCAGCGCCAATGTTCGTTTTTCAGGCGGATAAGAAGCCATCAACAGGCTTTGGGACAAGGGAATCAATGGCCCGGCGATGAAGCCTTGCAATACACGGAAAAAAACCAAGGCTTGAAGATTATGTGCAATGCCACACAGCCATGACGTTACGACAAACCCGATCACAGCGGCGATAAAGATTTTGACCTCGCCGAACCGCTTGGCCAAAAAACCTGTCAAGGGAACAGAGATGGCATTGGCTACGGCAAATGAGGTAATCACCCAAGTTCCCTGCGTGGTAGCCGCACCCAAATCCCCTGCAATAACAGGCACGGCGACGTTGGCGATGGTGCTGTCCAAGACTTCCATAAATACGGCCAAGCTGAGCGCCAAAGTTGCCAACACCAGCTTAAACCCTTGTAAAGGCGGATAATTCATATTTATAAAC
>NZ_JBQCWZ010000101.1:0-3007 GCF_051956895.1 Neisseria sp. P0021.S006 | reverse complement strand
CGTTGGCGTAAGCATAACGGCCATCGTAAGTTTGGTCGGTGAAAGACAAGTGCGGGTGGTGCAAGTCGCCGTTAGGGTAGCAACGCAGACCGCTGTCTTGCAGGAATTTACGGGTTTCCGGCGTAATGTTTCCGTTTAAAACGCTCAGACTCTCGTTGGTACGACCCCAACCAGTAGCGCTGTCCATATTGAATACTGGGATACGCATCAGTTCGCGCATAGATGGCAAACCGATCAAGCGCATTTCGCCTGATTGACCGCCTGACAGGAAACCGTAGTATTGGTCAAGTTCGCCTGGACCGACTTCGGAAGTTTGTTTGCCCGGTTCGGCAGAATGAGCAGCGGCTTTTTCGGCAGGAGCTGCGCCAGAAACAGCAGCTTTGTCACCCTCACCGTTAGAGCAACCGGCCAAGCCCAACAAACCGGCACCGGCAATACCTGCGCCGGAAGCAGCGGCAGTACCTAAGAATGAACGACGGCTTAAGCCGTTTTGTTCTAATTTTTCGTCTGACATACGACACTCCTTGGATAAAATCCGGCGGCCGATTTTTTTCAGACGGCCTACCGATGAAAAAATTTCTAAGTTGGGCTGCCGATACAGCCCTCTTTTTTATAAATAACTACTTATCAACACTAATTGCCGATTCTTTTTTAACAAACTGAACAACTTGTTCTTGAGCATTTTTCGTTGCTGCCGCATCGTGCTGCTCAGATTTTGCTGCCGCTTGTTTTTGTTTTTTCTTATTCGTTGCCACTACTTGAGGACAACGCGTATCGTGGTGATACATTACCTGGCAATGCAGGCATTGGATACATTCGTTCGGATGGATATCGCCTTCTGGTGCAATGGCCTGTACCGGACATTCATGCGTACAAATCTGACAAGGATTGCCACACATTTTATAGCGGCGCAGCCAGTCAAACACACGGAATCGACCCGGCAATGCGATACCCGCACCCAAAGGACACAGATAACGACAGAAGAAACGTTCGATAAACAATCCGGCAATCAGCAAAGCTGCAGCAAACAATACAAACCACCATTCGCGCATAAACTTCAGAATAATTGCGGTTTTGAAAGGTTCAACTTCTGCAAATTTTTCAGCAGTACCCAAATCATACAGGGAAATAGCCAGCAAACCGAAGAAGATGACGTATTTAATGGCTGTCAGGCGCGTATGCAACAGATGTGGCACAGTAATTTGTTTTACGCCCAGTTTTTTAGCAATGCGATTGGTCAATTCTTGCAACGAACCGAAAGGACACAGCCAGCCGCAGAACGTACCCCTGTTCCACAACAGCATGGTCGCCGCTGTAAAGAGCCACAGAATGAACACCAGCGGATCCATCAGGAAGAATTCCCAGTGGAATTCAGTCAAAATTGCGGAGAACAAGGTCAATGTATTGACGACCGACAATTGCGCTTGCGCATACCAACCAATATAAACCAGGGTAAATGTCAGGAAGCAGAGGCGGAAACGGTCATACCATTTTTCGTAACGTACAATCCAGTCTTGGAACAGGAATACCAACAGGAGAATTGTCAAAGCAATACCGACAACAATAATTTGACCTTGTTTGGCTTTCCAAACCTGTTTCCAAAGTTGGTTGGAAACACCATCATCACCGGCAGTCGCATCTTCGGCAATACCCGTACTTTCAGGAGCTGAAGCTACAGCCGCAACTTGCTCAACCGGCGCGCTGATTTCAACAGGTGGTGCTTTTGGATCATCGACATAGTAGCCTTTTGGCAATTCGTAATCCAAATCTGCATTCACAAAAGCTTTATCGTTAACGCTCAACACACGTTGAATCATCAGTTGTAAACGCCATGGCTCGGCAGCATCAAATTCCACACCTTCCGGGATGGTAAACCAAGAGACCTCTTTAAATGCAGGTGCACCTTCCGCTGCCAAAGCAACTACACGCTCATGTTGTGCATCAGTAAAACGGAAGCTGGTATCGCCCTGAATCATTTCGATACGGTCGAATATACCGCCACGCACATAGCCTGAGCCCTTCCAAGAGTATCGGCCTTCACCGGCAACCATAATCGCCTGTTGACCTGGTTGCAAACGTTTTTGCAGATTATTCCAACCGGCCTCACCTAAAAGGCTTTTACCGATAGAAGGTTGGCTGACCAAAGCAACATATAAATCAACGAATGTATCGTTACCATCACCCTGCTCTGCATGCTCAGCAACACCTGCTTTACCACCTTTTTCAAACAATTTGTTGATATCGTCAACAGAAATATGCAGATGACCAACAGCTTTTTGTTCTAACAGTGCATTCCAAGACTGAATATCTTGTTTATCAGAATTCACAGCACGACGGGGACGGGTTTGAACCGCAGGCTCATTTGCAGCTTGTTCACCAGAAGCGGCAGCAGCACCGGCTTGAGTCGCTTTATCCGTACCCAAATGATATTGATGAATAACCGATTTGACAGAACGCTGAATACTGTCGTTAATCACCATTAACGTTACAGTCGCACCACTGATGATATCACCAGGAGCCACGCCAGGCTGCGGAGGATTTTTAATAAAATTTAAGCCAATATATTTATCAATGAATTTATCAACACGGGATTGCGGAATACCAATCAGCATAATTGGTTCATGATGTTCAACCAATTTTGCTCCGGCAATAGTGCCATCATTGGCCAATGCAACCATCGTATCAATCGGCTTACTCGAATAACCGCGCGTATTAACCACATCAGTCGTGATATAAACCAAGCCAAGTTGCTCTTCGCCTTTATATACACGAGCAACCAAAGGCTTACCTTCAGGTTTGCCGTAGCGATCAGCACCAGGAAAAATTTCAGAAGGCTGAATTTTTGCCAAGAAATCAGGCAAGCGCTCTGCGTAAGCAGGTAGGCTTACTATCATCATAGAAAATACAGCAAACAGCACAAGGATTCGTTTCCAAATGCCACTTAAGCACTTCATTTCAAGACAGGACATGGCTATTCCCGATATATCGATACTCTAAACACTTATAT
>NZ_JBQCWZ010000100.1:0-3023 GCF_051956895.1 Neisseria sp. P0021.S006 | reverse complement strand
CCATGTTGCTCAAAGCCATTGAAGAAAAACACTTTTATCCCGTCGGCAGCGACAGCGAAGTCAAAAGCGACTTCCAACTTATCGCCGGTACCAACCGCGACCTACGCCACGAAATCCGCGCCGGACGCTTCCGAGAAGACCTGTTCGCCCGCATCAACATCTGGAATTACCCACTGCCCGCACTTGCCAACCGTCGCGAAGACATCGAGCCCAACGTCGAACACCAGCTCGCCCTAGCCTCGCAAGAACTCGGCCGAACCACCCGCTTCAACAAAGAAGCCCTGGCCGCCTACCTCGACTTCGCACACTCAGATCAAGCACCATGGCGCAGCAACTTCCGCGACCTCGCCGCCAGCATCATGCGCCTGGCCACACTCGCGCCGCAAGGCAGGATACAGGTAGAACAAGTCCAAGCCGAAATCGAACGCCTCAAATGGTTATGGTCGGAAGAACCTTTTTCAGACGGCCTCTTACATAAAAGGCCGTCTGAAAAAGCACAAGACTATCCCGATAAAGTCGATTGGGACACATTGGATTTGTTCGACAAGCTACAACTGCAACACGTTATCGATGAATGCCGCAAACACCTCAACATGGCCGCCGCTGGCCGTGCATTGTTCAACGTCTCCCGAACAGAAAGAGCAAAAGTCAATGACAGCGACCGATTGAGGAAATATTTACAGCGATTCGGATTAGAATGGGGAGATATTTAAATAGAGTGTGCAAGCTAGCTCATTTTGATAGCATTATTTTTCATCATTTATAAAAAACAAAAGGCATCAATCCGATGCCTTTTATTTTCGTTAACATGAAAAATTAATGTTCATACCAACATTTGATCGATTCACGAATCACTTCCTTGGCTTACTTCAAAAATGCCACATGATAGGCAATATGCTCACCAATAAAACTGGCGATGAAGTAATAGCTATGATCGTAGCCTTTGTGGAAGCGCACATCGGCCGGTTGATTTGCCGCACGACAGGTTTCGATAAAATCTTCGGTACGCAATTGTGTTGGCAAAAACTCATCTTCTAAGCCCTGATCAATGCGCATACCTTGCACTTTACAGCCTTGTTGGATGAGCGAGTTAGCATCATATTGCTGCCATTTTTCGCGATCTTTCCCTAAATAGGCAGAAAAGGCTTTTTCTCCCCAAGGCACGAGGCTTGGCGACAAAATAGGCGAAAAGGCAGAAACACTTTGATAACGTTCCCGGTTTCGCAGCGCCAATACCAATGCGCCGTGTCCGCCCATTGAATGCCCCATAATGGAACGTTTGCCGTTGGTAGAGAAATTTTCCTCAATCAGACCAGGCAACTCATTCAAAATATAATCATACATTTGATAATTCGTCGCCCAAGGCTGCTCGGTCGCATTAAGATAAAAACCCGCACCCTGCCCTAAATCATAAGCAGCATCGTTCGGCACTTGCTCTCCGCGAGGGCTGGTATCGGGGGCAACCACAATCACTTGATGTTCTGCCGCATAACGCTGAAAGCCCGATTTGGTAATGAAATTTTGTTCCGTACACGTTAAGCCGGAAAGCCAATAAATCACACCAAGCGGTCGATTCTCTGGATTATCCGGCAAATAGACGGCAAATTTCATTTCGCATTGAAGCGTTTGGGCATCATGTGCCCAAACTTGTTGCGAACCACCAAAAATTTGATGTTGTTCAATCAGTTTCATCGCATACCTTAGTAATGAATAACAGCGCGGATCGATTTACCTTCGTGCATTAACTCAAAGGCTTCATTGATTTGATTGAGTGTCATTGTGTGGGTCACAAATGGTTCCAACTGGATGTCGCCTTTCATTGAATCTTCCACCATTTTCGGAAGTTCAGAGCGACCTTTCACGCCACCAAATGCCGTGCCTTTCCAAACACGACCTGTTACCAACTGAAACGGACGAGTTGAAATTTCTTGTCCCGCACCCGCTACGCCGATGATAATGGATTGTCCCCAGCCACGGTGCGCACTTTCTAATGCTTGACGCATTACGTTTACATTGCCGATACATTCAAAGGTATGGTCAATGCCCCATTTATTGATGTCTAACAACACATCTTTGATCGGTTTATCGTAATCGTTCGGATTTAAACAATCCGTTGCACCGAACTTTTTTGCCAACTCGAATTTTGAAGGATTGGTATCAATAGCGATAATGCGACCCGCTTTGGCTTGACGCGCACCTTGCACCACCGCCAAACCAATCGCCCCCAAGCCAAACACGGCAACAGAGTCGCCTTCTTGCACTTTTGCCGTATTATGTACCGCACCAATACCTGTAGTAACGCCGCAGCCGAGCAAACATACTTGTTCGTGGTTGGCTTCTGGGTTGATTTTTGCCAGTGAAACTTCGGCAACAACTGAGTATTCGCTGAAGGTCGAACAGCCCATATAGTGATAGATCGGCTGACCTTGATAAGAAAAACGCGTCGTACCGTCCGGCATTAAACCTTTACCTTGTGTATCACGCACTGAGACGCACAAGTTAGTTTTACCTGAACGGCAAAACTCACATTCGCCACATTCAGCGGTGTAAAGAGGAATGACATGATCACCCGGTTTTACGCTTGACACACCTTCGCCCACAGCAACGACCACACCCGCACCTTCATGCCCAAGCACCACAGGAAATACGCCTTCCGGATCGCTTCCTGATAACGTAAATGCATCAGTGTGGCACACGCCAGTGTGCGTGTTACGAATTAACACCTCGCCTTTGTGCGGCATTTCTACGTCGATTTCCACAATTTGTAAGGGTTGATTTGGGGCGAATGCCACCGCCGCACGCGATTTGATGGTTGAATTGGTTTGTTTCGTTTCCATTATTTTTGCCTTTTAATTCATTAATAAAGTTATCTAGCCTAAGTAAGATAACCACAGGTTATACTTTGACCTCCACTCTAAAGCAAGCATTTTTGCAATTTTCGCTCCGGCGGTAGCATGATCACCTGAAGGATCGCCATGCAATCGATAATTAAAGGCTTCCGAATATTTCCCTAAGTCATGAAT
>NZ_JBQCWZ010000099.1:0-3045 GCF_051956895.1 Neisseria sp. P0021.S006 | reverse complement strand
TCGACAGCCCGTCCGTCCAATGCCGTCTGAAACAATTCCACGGCATCGAAATAGACGAATTTGCCGTCCTTATCGCCCGTACCGCCATGTGGCTCAAAAACCACCAATGCAACATCCGCACGCAAATCCGCTTCGACGGCGAAGTCGCCTGCCATACGCTGCCGCTCGAAGACGCCGCCGAAATCATCCACGCCAACAGCCTCCGCACACCTTGGCAGGCGGCAGACTACATCTTCGGCAATCCGCCCTTTATCGGCTCGACCTACCAAACTAAAGAGCAGAAAAACGACCTCGAAAGCATTTGCGGCCATATCAAAGGCTACGGCCTGTTGGATTACGTCTGCAACTGGTATGTCAAAGCCGCCGGCATCATGGCGCAGAATTCCCAAGTTCAGACGGCATTTGTCTCCACCAATTCCATCTGCCAAGGCCAGCAGGTCGAAATCCTCTGGGGCAGCCTTTTGAACCAAGGCATCGAAATCAACTTTGCCCACCGTACCTTCCAATGGACGAGCCAAGCCGCAGGCAAAGCCGCCGTCCATTGCATCATCGTCGGCTTTAGCCGCAAACCGCAAACGTCGTCTGAAAACGGCGGCGCAAACGCTTCGGCAAATCCCGCTCTGCCCAAATACCTCTACGACTATCCCGACATCAAAGGTGAACCCCAAAAACACGCCGTAGCCAACATCAATCCTTATCTGATTGATGCGCCCGATTTGATTATTGCCAAGCGCAAAACCCAAATCAGCGGAGAAATTGAAATGGTTAGTGGAGGCAAGCCTACCGAAGGCGGCAACCTTATCCTTTCCACCGATGAAAAAGAAGCCTTGATTGCTACCGAACCATTGGCGGCAAACTACATCCGTGCCTTCTCGATGGGTAACGAATTCCTTAATGGTATCGAACGTTGGTGCATTTGGTTTAACGGCGTACCTGATGTCAAACGCAACCACGACCTGAAACAGATGCCTCAAGTCCAAGCCCGTATTCAGGCAGTCAAAGCCATGCGTGAGGCTAGTAAAGATAAGCAAACTCAAAAAGATGCTATGACTCCTTGGCTTTTCCAGCAATTACGCAATATTTCAGACGGCAATTATCTTGCCATCCCTAAAGTATCTTCTGAAAATCGCCGTTTCATTCCCATCGGCTATTTGGATTCCCAAACTATTGCCGGAGATAAGCTATTCATGTTACCTAATGCCACTCTTTACCACTTTGGCATTCTCTGCTCCACCATGCATAATGCCTTTATGCGTACTGTTTCAGGCCGTCTGAAAAGCGATTACAGCTATTCCAGTTTAATTGTGTACAACAACTTTCCCTTCCCAGAAAGCTGCCGTAAACCCAACGATGACGAAACTGCCTGTCAGGAAGCTTCGGGCAAAAAAGGCGAAACGCCAAGGCCGTCTGAAAACAATCCCCTCCGTTCCGCCATCGAAGCTGCCGCCCAAGCCATCCTTGACACTCGCGAGAAATACCGTGCCGATGCGCTTGCTAACGATCTGCCTCCCCCTACGCTCGCCGAACTTTATGCGTCCGACGCAGGCTATCCCGACCTCGTCAAAGCACACGCCACCCTCGACAAAGCAGTAGATAAAGCCTACGGCTACAAAAAAGGCAAAAACACTGACGATGAGGCAGAACGCGTCACCTTTCTGTTTGACCTATACCGAAAGGCAATAGAAAGCCAAAATACCAAGCCGCCCAAAAAATCCAAATAAAGGCAAACGGCAAATCCGGCTTGGTTTATAACCAAACCTGATTCGCCGGAAATATCGGTTTTTCCCCATCTCATTACTTCACAACCAAAAGGCCGTCTGAAAACCAAATTCCGGTTTTCAGACGGCCTCAATCATTCAAAATTTTCAACAAACCTTTATTTCAACGCTTCCAGCAGCTTTCCGTGTATTCCGCCGAAACCGCCATTGCTCATGACCAAAATATGGTCGCCTGCTTCGGCATTTTTCACGATTTCGGCAACAAAGGCATCGAAGTCTTTGCCCACATGCAGCTTGCCGCCTAAAGGTGCGAGGGCTTCGGCGACGTCCCAGTCCACGCCGCCGGCGTAGCAGAATACTTGGTCTGCATCGTTTAAGCTTGCGGGCAGGGCGGCTTTCATGGTGCCGAGCTTCATGGTGTTGGAACGTGGCTCGAGGACGGCGAGGATGCGTGCGTTACCGACGCGCTGACGTAAGCCTTCGATGGTGGTTTCGATGGCGGTCGGATGGTGGGCAAAGTCGTCGTAAACAGTGATGCCGTTTACTGTACCTTTGATTTCCATACGGCGTTTGACGTTTTTAAATGCACTCAAAGCTTCGCAGGCCGTCTGAATATCGACTCCGGCATGACGCGCGGCAGAGATAACGGCGAGGGCGTTCATGCGGTTGTGTTCGCCCATCAGTTCCCAAGCGACGTGTCCGACCGTTTCGCCGTGATGGCGTACATCAAACGAGCCGTCGGCATGGACGGTACCAACCTGCCAGCCTTGTTCGGTACCGAATTTCTCTACGGGCGTCCAGCAGCCTTTGTCTAGAGTATCTTGCAGGCTTTGCTGCTGGCCGTTGCAGACGATGAGGCCTTCAGACGGCACGGTGCGTACCAAATGATGGAATTGGGTTTGAATGGCGCCCAAATCGGCAAAAATATCGGCGTGATCAAATTCCAGATTGTTCAAAATGGCGGTACGCGGACGGTAGTGTACGAATTTGGAGCGTTTGTCAAAAAAGGCGGTATCGTATTCATCGGCTTCGATAACGAAAAACGGCGATTTGCTGTTCGGGTCTTGGCGCGGCGTTTGCGGCAGGCGGGCGGAAACGCTGAAGTTTTCCGGTACGCCGCCGATGAGGAAGCCCGGTGCAAGGCCGGCATATTCTAAGACCCATGCCAGCATGGAGGCTGTGGTCGTTTTGCCGTGTGTTCCGGCTACACCGAGTACCCAATGATGGTGTAATACGTTTTCAGCAAGCCATTGCGGGCCGGAAATGTAAGGCAGGCCTTTATTCAAAATGGCTTCAATCACATCCATGCCGCGTTTGGCAACATTAC
>NZ_JBQCWZ010000098.1:0-3094 GCF_051956895.1 Neisseria sp. P0021.S006 | reverse complement strand
TTTAGCAAATGTCAACTAAAATTATCGAAAATTCTAACTAACTGTGTTATACTGTCTGCTTCGTTTTCTTCACCGCGTCAGCAGCGAAGAACCGAACTATACGCCTACCTACAAAACCAGTCAACACCCAACTTCAAAAAAATTAAAATTTTTTCACAACTATCTGTATTTAAATAATTTAAAATTTATTGGATTTTATCGTTCGATAGATAAAACAGATATCCAAAGATAAATAGTCCTGCAGTTTTACTCTTAATTGCCACATTCAAACACTCTATATCTCTATACTACTGGCGCTTTAGTCCCATCTACTCTTACAATCTCTACTTTCTCCAATAAAACAATCATAAATTTAGAATAGTCCCTATTATGAATAACGAAAAGATTCAACAAAAATTTGAACAAGCATATCACTCTTTTATCGAAGAGGAAAATTACGAGGAAGCGCTAAAACGTGCCGAGATTCTTTGCCTTCTCAATCCACAATCTGTCGAATTTCATCACAAAGTTGCTTATGCCTATCTGAAGCAGTTGAAATGGGAAAAAGCCATTGAGGCTGAAATGAAAACGTTAGAGCTGGATAGCACCTATATTCCTGCTTTGGATTTACTTGCCCATGCTTACGGCGCCCTAGATAATTGGGAAAAAACCGGGTTTTACGGTCATCAGGCTTTGGTTCTAAAAGACAAAGCCATCCCAGACCTAGAACATGAAATAATTCCGACATCAGCTCCAAAAAACGGCAAACGGATTATCTCCTTTTCTTTATTTGGCAATAATTCCAAATATATTGAGCCTGCCGTCTTAAACACCCAGCTTGCTCCTGTACTTTTCCCCGGTTGGACATGTCGTTTTTATATTGACGATTCTGTATCGGCTGAAGCTATTCAACGATTTAGAAATAACGGTGCAGAAGTGATTAAGGTTGGCGCTCCATTGGACAACTGGCCGGGTACGATGTGGCGCTTTCTTGCCATCAATGATCCCGAGGTTGAATACGTTATTTTCCGTGATGCAGATTCTATTATTTGTTATCGTGATGCAGCGGCCGTATCCGAATGGATAAAAAGTGGTACACTATTCCACACTATTCGTGACTCGGGCTCGCATACTGCCCTAATTCTTGCGGGTATGTGGGGCGCTAAAGCGGGCGCAGTCCCAGATATGCAGGAAAGGATTCAAAACTTTGTCGACGAGGGCTATCCTTCCAGGCATTTTGCCGACCAAGATTTTCTAGAAAAAGAATTGTGGGCCTATATCCGTCAGAATCTGTTTGCACATGACAGATTATTTGATTTCTGTAATGCACACGAAATTCCCGGCGAGTTCTACTCTAATTATCAAATCGCTTTCAGCGAAGGGGTCACCAGCTTTAATGCAACGACTGATTATGAAGACGGCAGTCTGGCAAGATGGACGCTGTACTCCAGTGCTTCGCCTTTGGTCAATCCGGACTACTCGCTCAATGTTGTTCCTGAATTTAAAGTCTGCAGTTATGTGACTGAAGTGAAAAACGGGGTGGTTTCAGCATTCTTACCGAAGAGATATGGCAATGCGATTAAAGCAAAACTGGCCAGGATCAACATCGAACAAATCTAATTTGATTTGATTCCTATATACCTCATTTAATGAACCCATTATTTATGAGCAAACACATTCTCCTCGGCATTACCGGCGGTATTGCGGCGTATAAATCTTGCGAACTGGTCAGACTGCTGAAAAAGCAAGGACATTCTGTATCAGTGGTAATGACAGATTCTGCGACGGAATTTGTCTCCCCACTGACTTTCCAAGCTTTAACCGGCAACCCTGTTTTATCGGATACCTATTCAGGCACTTCCAATAATGGCATGGCGCACATCAATCTGACGCGTGAAGCTGACGCATTTCTTATTGCACCAGCCACTGCCAATACGATCGCCAAAATTGCCAACGGATTGGCTGACAACCTGTTGACTACTTTGGCCGCAGCCAGAAAATGTCCTTTGGCCGTTGCGCCTGCAATGAATGTCGAAATGTGGAACAACCCTGCCAACCTGCGCAATATTGAGCAGCTGGTTTCAGACGGCATTACCGTGTTTTACCCAAACAGCGGCGAACAGGCTTGCGGCGAAACAGGTACCGGCAGAATGGTCGAAGCGGTCGATCTGGCAGATTTGTTAGAGGATTTATGGACACCCAAGCTATTGAGCGGCAAAAAAGTTCTGATTACAGCCGGCGCAACGTTTGAAGCCATCGATCCTGTCCGCGGCATTACCAATATTTCCAGCGGACAAATGGGCATGGCTTTAGCACGTGCGTGCCGTGCTGCCGGAGCGAAAGTCACGCTGATTTACGGTCAAATTCAGATGGCCTTGCCAGCAGGCTTGGCTCATTCCGAACAAGCTGTCAGCGCAGAAGCCATGTATCAGGCAGTTCACCGCCATATCCATGAGCAAGATGTCTTTATTTCCGTTGCAGCCGTTGCAGACTATAAAGTCAAAAACAGCAGCAACGAGAAACTGAAGAAAAACGGCAATCAGCCTCCAATTATCGAACTGACGGAAAATCCGGATATTCTCGCATCCGTTGCCGCCCTACCTTCTCGACCATTCTGCGTCGGCTTTGCTGCCGAAAGCCATCAGGTTTTGGAATTTGCTCGGGCAAAACGTTTGCGCAAAAACGTACCGATGCTGGTAGCCAACCAAGTTTCCGTTTCCATGGGCAAACCAACCAATCAAATCACCATTATTGATGACCTTGCCGAAACCTCATTTCCGGAAACATCCAAACGCCAAGCAGCGGATGAAATCGTCAAACGTCTGACTGAGTTGTTGGCTTGATAAAAAAAGGCCGTCTGAAAATTTTTCAGACGGCCTTTGTTCAAACACATTAAATCACAATCCCAATTCGCGCAGGAAACGAATATCGTCTGCCCAACCGGATTTCACTTTCACCCAAATCTTCAAAAAGACTTTGGTATCAAATAATTTTTCCATATCAAGGCGGGCTTCAGTAGAAATTTTCTTCAATTTCTCCCCACCCTTGCCAATCAAAATCGCCTTTTGGCTGTCTTTATCGACCAACACCGCGATATAAATGCGGAACAGTCCGC
>NZ_JBQCWZ010000097.1:0-3146 GCF_051956895.1 Neisseria sp. P0021.S006 | reverse complement strand
GCCTTCGCCGTCGGTATGGGTGGTCAAACGACCTGCAGCATCGTAGCCGAAGGTCTCTTTGCTGCCGTCTGGATAGAGGGCGAGGGTGAGGTTTTGATTGGCGTCGTAGTGGTATTCGGTGTGCTGTCCCAGCGCATCGGTAATACGCACCAGCTGTCCTTCAGGGGTGTAGGCCAGTTTGGTTTCGTAACCGGAGCAGTCGGTAATCCGGTCGGGCTGATGGTTTTCGTTATAGTGGTAGGCGGTACTGCTGCCGTTCGGATCGGTTACCGACAGCAACAGACCGTTGCCGGCATATTCGAAACGGGTGATGTGTTTCAGCGGGTCGATATAGGCCAATCCGGCCGCATCGCGGATAATGCGTTGGCAGCCAGGTACGCTCCAACCCTCGCCGAGCCAGCCGGTACCGTCTTGGTCGGAATAATAGCTGCGGCTCCATACTAGAGGCAAAATGCCTTCAAAGGCAAAGTCGGTTTCACCCTCCAAAACTTCAAACCGTGTATCGGATTCACCGGCCGACCGGCACCCACTGCACCCTTACAGGACAGACAGGTTTTAGGGGGAAGTCTTTTGCTGAACTTGCCGTTCATATGGAACATATCGCCGGTGCGCACGATATAGCGTTTGCGGATTTTAACCGAGGAAGAATGGCGCATCGGCCAGGCCGGTTTGGTGGCGGTACGGGAAAGTATGCCCTTGCGGCCCGGAAGTTATAAATAAAGTTGGATAATACTTGTTATTTTTTTTTGTGTTTCAACACTAATTTCCTGGTTAAAATTTTGGATTAATTTAAGAAAATCAATAATTAAGTTGATTTGATTAGTGTTAAATATCGTACTTTGGTCTCTTAGGGCAATATATAAAAAGTCAACAACGTAACCATATAAATAGAATTTAGATAAATTAGAAAAAATATATTTTAAACAGCAAGGAGTAAAATATAATATAGCCTTATTAGTAAAGGCTTGCCACTCTAGTGATTCAAGTATTGAGAGAAAATCATCATATGTTATCTCAATCCAAGTTTTAGTAGATAGTTGCATTATAGAAAATATATAAAAGTTATCACTATCATCAAAACTTATGATGTTATTTTTATCAACTTTAAAAATTGGGAAAGTAGGCTTAATTTTTTCTTCTAGACAATTTCGTTCTTGTATATATTTTACCTCCATAAGAAATTTTTCAAATTCATAATTCACTCCTAAATCTTTGATAAACTTAGAAATATATTCTAAAAAATCATAAATTATATTAATTTCATTTTTGGTTAAAGATTGTAGTAAATTAAATAGTTCACTTACTTCTCCTTGGGATATGTTAGAATAATAGCTAAATAATTCTATGAAATAATCATTATCTATACTAGGATTTTCTATTGAGTTTAGTAAAAGTGTATTTAAATGTAAAGCATTTTCATTTTTTTGTTTATCTGACATTTGATTTTTAATTAACAAAATTAGATTGTTTTTTTTCATGTCTTACTTTCTATATTTTAAGGTATGGCAGCATTTGCAGGAATTGTTCCCCATAAAGGAGGGAGTAAAGAAGGCAAAAACCGAACAATTCGATAAACTATATATGCAGCTCCAGCACCAGCAACAACTTTTGCTCCTGTTTCTACAGTAGACCTCGGAACAGCAGGATTTTTCCACTGTTTAGGCTGAGGAACTGGTTTTGTCGCCCACTTCCACGCCCCAGAAGGGGGACTTCCACAACCTGAATCGTTCCACTCCTGCAAACGGTCTCTAAGGCTTTTCTGTTGATTCTTGATTTCCTGTTCATGTGTTTTCCACGACTGGGTACCAGGACCATTGCGACCATTAATTTGTTCATTGAACCTATGGCGCAAACCATGAGTGCCACCATTGTTACATTTCCGTTTATCTCTATTAATTAATCTATCAATATCTTGCCCAATCTCTTCGCATGATCGTTTTGACTTTCCTTTTAGACCTAATGGATCAAGCCAACGAGATATATTGAAGGCAAACATATAAAAATTACTACCTCCAAACAACCCAATCGGATCCTGATTCACAAACCGACCCGCATCAGGCTCGTAATACCTGAAGAAGTTGTAATGCAGCCCCGTCTCACGGTCGCAATACTGGTTCTGCAGGCGGAAGGGTTGGTGAGCAGTTCCGGATATGTTGGTTTCACTCTTCAGTTTGCCCCAGCCGGTATAGTTGCCAAACCACAAGAGGTTGCCGTCTTCATCGGTCATCTCTCTCGGAATGCCGATTTGGTCGCAGTGGAAGTAGTGGGTTTGTTGGCGGCTTTCGCCTTCTTCGTTGGTCCAGTTATGTACCTGTGCCAAGGGTTCGTAGCTATCGGGATCGGTATAGATATAGGTATATCTGCCGTCCGGGTGGACTTCCTGCAAGAGGTGGCTGCCGTCCCAAACGAATCCGGTTTCCTCTTCGAGGTCGTCTGAAACTTCCTGACTGGTTTTCAGACGACCTTTGCCTATCCTTCTGCCCAAGGCGTCGTAGCTGTAGGCCCAAGTCTCTTTCGTGCCGTCTTTTTTGAAGATTTCTACTTTAACCAGTTGGTCATGCAGGTCGTAGAAATAGTTCTGCACTTCGCCGTCGGCCAGTTCGCGGTGGATCAGGTTGCCGAGCTCGTCGTAGTAATAGCTGCTGCCGTTGTAGGTTTTCAGGCGGTTGTCGGGGACGGTAGGGCTGTTGTTGTCGGACAGGATATTGTGCGCGGGGTCGAAGGCGAACAGTTCGCTGCCGGCTTTGGTAATCCGGCCCAGTTTGTCGTATTCAAACCGGGTCGTGCCCGTCCGTTGGTCGGTACTGTGGATCAGGTTGCCGGTACGGTCATAGCCGTAGCTGCGTTTGACGGCATAAGCCGATGTTACTGCATTTTTCGCTGTCTCGGTCTGCGTCAGATCGTTGAGTGCGGCAATTTGCCTTTTCAGACGGCCTAAGGGATCGAGTTCGTAACGGCTGGCGAGTTTACCCTGTGTGCGGTAGATTTCGCGGTGCAGCTTATCGCGTTCGATGTCGGAGATGACTTCGTCGTCGAGGCTGATTTGGTGCAGGTGGCCGCTGCCGTAATACAGGTAGTTGATCTGTCTGCCGTCGGGCAGGACGGTGGCGGTACGGTTGCCGTTGAAGTCGTAGTGGTAGCGGATG
>NZ_JBQCWZ010000096.1:0-3189 GCF_051956895.1 Neisseria sp. P0021.S006 | reverse complement strand
GTTCAAACGCTTGAGGATGGAGAGCGACCACAGTTTGAGGTAATGGCCGGCATTGGATGCGCGGTGGTGGATGTAGTCGAGGTGGTGGATGTAGTCGGGGTAGTGGATGTAGTCGGGGTAGTGGATGTAGTCGGGGTAGTGGATGTAGTCGGGGTAGTGGATGTAGTCGGGGTAGTGGATGTAGTCGGGGTAGTGGATGTAGTCGGGGTAGTGGATGAGCGTGCCGGCAATCAGCTGCCAAAGCTCAAGCCTGCGGCTGCGGCGTGGAATGGGCAGCAGATCTTGGGTAAGCCCCCAGCCTGCATAGAAAGGCAGGCCATAGCAGCTGACTTTTTTGCCGCGCAACAAGGCTTCAAAACCGGTCAGCGAAGTCATGGTATGTACTTCGTCTGCGTATTGGAGACAGGTCAGGATATCTGCTTGCTCGGCGGTTTGGTCGGCATATCGTGCCGTATCTTCAGGGGAAATATGGCCGATACGGTTATCGCTGACTACATCGGGATGCGGTTTGTAGATGATATAGGCATCGGGATTGCGTTCGCGTACGGTACGAAGCAGATCCAGATTGCGATAGATTCGGGGCGAACCGTAGCGGATAGACGCATCATCTTCAACCTGGCCGGGAACGAGGATCACGGTTTTGTCGGTTGATGGAGCGGTAAAGTCTGAGCTGTCGACGTTGTATTTGCTGATGTGGTTTTCGGTCAACATTTTTTGCAGCTTCAAGGCCGTCTGAAAGTCTTGATCGTCGAAGTTTTGGTTTTGCAGGATGTGTTCAAGACGGGACGGGATTTCGGCATTGAAATAAATGCCCATATCGTCGGTAACGAGCGACAGCGGCGGGACTAAATTAGAACCAAGCCCGACCGAGCGGATAAAGCCGTCTTCCATGCGCAGCAGGGGGATGTGGTGTTGTTCGGCAAAACGGACGATGGCCTCTTTACCGTTGCCCCAGGCAAGGATGCGTGCATCATCGGACAGTTTGACTCCGGCCAGTTTTTGGGTGGAGGAGATAAATTTCAGACGGCAAGAGGGTACGTTAAAGAATGGTTTGGCAACCGCGCGTTTCCACAAAGACATGCCGACACAATACAACTCGCCACGCAATTTGTCGTTTTTACGTTTGACCGTTGCCAGATAGTCGATGATATCAAAGAGGCTACCTGCTTCGCCGGTATTGGGGTTGAGGTAGCGGCTGTATTGCAGATAGGCCGCGGCGAAGAGCTGCAGCAAGTTGCGGGGGCGCGTCGTTGGGTTCGAACAAGGCTATCGATTTTAGGATGGCGGTCGTCGTTCACGCCCCATCCGGCATACCACGGCAGGCCGAAGGTGGTCAGCGGTTTGCCGCACAAAAGCGCCTCAAAACCCATTTGTGAGGTAACGCAATAAACCTTATCGACGTTTTGCAACAAAGAAATCGGATTGATGTCTTCTGCCAAAAGATGGACGCGGTGTTGCTGCGCCAGCCGGGTCAGATAGCCTTGTTTTTTGCCGCACAAAACATCGGGATGGGTTTTGACCCAGATATCGGCTTGCGGGTTTTCATTCAAGGCCGTCTGAAACATCAGTTCAAACGTAGAGGCGTCTGCGCCGCCATACTGGATGGCCATATCGCCGAAGGTTTGGTCGATGATGAGGACGGTTTCGGGCTTGGATGGGGAACGTAAAGGATGATCGTCTGAAAGTTCGGGCGCGTGGTTGTATTTGGATAGATGATGTCGCAGGATGAAATCCATCGCCTGCTGCGCCTGAGCCAAGGTTTCAGACGGCATGGTATCGGAGGCAAGAATCAGTTGTTCCAAACGAGAAGGACGTGTGGTGTCGTAGTAGATGCCGATGTCGTCATAGACGATGGAATAGGGCGGATAACCGGCGACACCCAGTCCGAGCGAGCGTAAAAAGCCGTCTTCCAACGCAATAAAGGGAAGCCGGTGTTCAGCGGCGAAAGTACGCGCTTTGTGTGTCGTCGGGCGCAAACCCCAGCCGACCACAGCCTCTGCTCCTTTTCCATCTTTGCAGATATGAAACTCAGGCAATAGGGTGGAGAGATGGGGGATTTTGCGGATGCCGCGAGAGGGAATGTAGGCGTTTTTCACAATGCGTTTTCGTCGATTATTGTTATTAATGGATTGTAGGCCGTCTGAAAAGAGGAGCATTCTTTCAGACGGCCTGAATTATTTTTTAAAACGTTACGGCTTCGCCCAATACTTTGCCTGCCAAGTCTTTAGGCGACAGGTTCGGCTCGCCTTGCAACGGCCAGTTGATGCCGACGGTCGGATCATTCCAAATCAGCGAGTGTTCGGCTTTGGGGTTGTAATAGTCTGTACATTTATAGACGAACTCGGCTTCATCGCTCAATACATAGAAGCCGTGAGCGAAACCTTCGGGTACCCACAGTTGGCGTTTGTTTTCTGCGGACAGAATTTCGCCTACCCATTTGCCGAAAGTGGGGGAGTCTTTACGCATATCGACGGCCACGTCGAATACTTCGCCGACAACCACGCGTACGAGTTTACCTTGTGTGTTTTCAGTTTGATAGTGCAGGCCGCGCAATACGCCTTTACTGGATTTGGAATGGTTTTCCTGCACGAAGGTGCGGTCGCAGATTTGGGTTTTGAACCACTCGTCGCGGAAGGTTTCCATAAAAAAGCCGCGCGAGTCGCCGAAGACTTGGGGCTCAAGCAGTTTTACGTCAGGAATGGCGGTATCAATGATGTTCATCGTTTTATCTTTCATCTAAAGGCCGTCTGAAAAGTTTCAGACGGCCTCAAACATTATTTTTTTAACAGGCGCAGCAAATATTGGCCGTATTGGTTTTTCGCCATCGGGCGCGCCAGCTCTTCCAGTTTTTCATCAGAAAGCCAACCGTTGCGCCAAGCGATTTCTTCCAGACAGGCGATTTGCAGGTCTTGGATGTTTTGCACGGTTTGGACGAATGAAGCGGCTTCGTGCAGGCTCTCGTGGGTGCCGGTGTCCAACCATGCGAAACCGCGTCCCAAAAGTTGTACCGACAATGAACCGTCTTCCAAATACATTTGGTTGAGGTCGGAGATTTCCAATTCGCCACGGGCGGACGGTTTGATTTGTTTGGCGAATTCGACGACGCGTTGATCGTAGAAGTACAAGCCGGTTACCGCCCAATCGGATTTGGGCTGTTGCGGTTTCTCTTCGATAGACAGGGCGTTGAAG
>NZ_JBQCWZ010000095.1:0-3202 GCF_051956895.1 Neisseria sp. P0021.S006 | reverse complement strand
GTATTGTATTGGAGAATAAGAAAGGCCGTCTGAAATTTAGATAATTCCCTTTTAAATACAGGCTACTAAATTTCTTTTTTAGATGCTTAAGGCAAATATTTTCAGAAGGCCTGGCAATTAGAATATCATTTAAAAAATAATGTAATTTTATTTCTATGTAAGTGAATGGTCAGTAGATATAGATTATCAATAACCAAGTGATTTAATACGATATTAAATTTCATTTAAATCAAGAAGGTATGAAAATGATATTGTCTGGGTCATTCATTTGAAAGCACTATTACACTATTGAAGGCCGTCTGAAAAAATCGGTCTCTTAAGAAATAAACAAATCCTCCCTACCATGACTCCCGAAAAGGAACACAATCATGACCGTCATCAAGCAAGAAGACTTTATCCAAAGTATTTTCGATGCTTTCCAATTCATCAGCTACTACCATCCTAAAGACTACATCCAGGCTTTGTATAAGGCTTATCAAAAAGAAGAAAACCCTGCCGCCAAAGATGCGATGGCGCAGATTTTGGTCAATAGCCGTATGTGTGCTGAAGGCCACCGTCCGATTTGTCAGGATACCGGTATTGCGACCGTATTCTTGAAAGTAGGCATGGATGTACAGTGGGATGCCGAGATGAGCGTACAGGAAATGGTTAACGAAGGCGTACGCCGTGCATACACCTATCCTGACAACAAACTGCGCGCCTCCGTATTGGCCGATCCGGCTGGCAAACGTCAAAATACCAAAGACAACACCCCTGCCGTTGTACATATGGAAATCGTAAAAGGCGACAAAGTCGAAGTCACTTGCGCAGCCAAAGGCGGCGGTTCTGAAAACAAAACTAAAGTTGCCATGCTCAATCCTTCAGACAATATTGTTGATTGGGTATTGAAAACCGTTCCTCAAATGGGTGCCGGCTGGTGTCCTCCGGGCATCTTGGGTATCGGTATCGGCGGTACGCCTGAAAAAGCAGTGTTGATGGCCAAAGAAAGCCTGATGAGCCATATCGATATTCAGGAGCTCAAAGAAAAAGCCGATTCAGGTGCAGAATTGTCTACAACCGAAGCCCTGCGCTTGGAACTCTACAAAAAAGTAAATGCCTTGGGCATCGGCGCACAAGGTTTGGGCGGTTTGAGTACCGTACTGGATGTCAAAATCCTTGACTACCCAACCCACGCGGCTTCCAAACCGATTGCCATGATTCCAAACTGCGCGGCAACTCGCCACATCGAATTTGAATTGGACGGCTCAGGCCCGGCCAAACTGGAAGCCCCGTCTTTGGAAGACTGGCCGGATCTGACTTACAGCCCTGACAACGGTAAACGTGTCGATGTCAACAATCTGACCAAAGAAGAAGTGGCCACATGGAAAACCGGCGATGTATTGTTGCTGAACGGTAAAATCCTGACCGGCCGCGATGCCGCGCACAAACGTTTGGTTGATATGCTCAACAAAGGCGAAGAATTGCCGGTAGATTTCATCAACAAACTGATTTACTACGTTGGCCCGGTTGATCCAGTCCGTGACGAAGTTGTTGGCCCAGCCGGTCCGACTACTTCCACCCGTATGGATAAATTTACCCGTCAAATGCTGGAACAAACCGGCCTCTTGGGTATGATCGGCAAATCCGAACGCGGCGCAGCAACTTGCCAAGCCATTGCCGATAACAAAGCAGTTTATCTAATGGCTGTCGGTGGCGCGGCATATCTGGTTGCCAAAGCCATTAAAGCATCTAAAGTCTTGGCGTTCCCAGAATTGGGCATGGAAGCGATTTACGAATTTGAAGTCAAAGACATGCCTGTTACCGTTGCGGTGGATAGCAATGGTGAATCGGTTCACGCCATTGCACCAAAACAATGGCAGGCAAAAATCGGTATTATTCCGGTTGAAGCTTGATATTTGACTGAATAATCAAAGGCCGTCTGAATGATTTCAGACGGCCTTTTTTTGCTTACAAATAATTCAAATGTTTTCAAACGAGTAAATTTCCTTTTCTAAAAAGCACTTGTCAAAATCAGCGTTTGAAACTAAAATTCACAGCTTATCGAGTCGGAGTGTGGCGCAGTCTGGTAGCGCACTTGCATGGGGTGCAAGGGGTCGAAGGTTCGAATCCTTTCACTCCGACCAAAAAATTGGAAAGAGCCGTTTTAAAAACGACTCTTTTTTCGTTTGGATGATTTATCTGAATAATGTGTCCGAATGGATTTTAAAACTTAATACCAATGGCGTCTGAAACAAAACCTGCTTTCTCAAAGCAGGTTTTGTTGTTTCTAAAGCAGGACTATTCGGTACTATCTTTCAGCGTGTCTCTATAAGTATAAAGATAAGATGCGCCGACAAAGGATGCGCCACCGATGACATTGCCCAGGAATACGGGAATCATGTTGAAGAAAAACTGCCCCCATGTGATGTTTGCACCTGCCAAAATACCCGCTGGGATAACGAACATATTGGCGACAAGGTGTTGGAAGCCGTTTAATACGAAAATCATGACGGGGAACCAAATGGCCAGCATTCGTCCAGTTGTGTTTTTAGCGGCAAAATGCAGCCACGCGCCCATGCAGACCATCCAGTTACATGCGACTGCCGATACAAAAGCGCGGCCGAAATCCATATGGACTTTTGCTTCCGCCACAGCAATGGTTTTTTCTGCCACGCTGCCTTCAATCATGCCGACATAGTATCCAAGGAAAAAAGCCATTGCCAGCGTGCCTACCAAATTGCCCATGCAGACGATAACCCAGTTGCGCAGCAGCATTTTGGAGGAAATCCGTCCGGCCAATCTGCCTAAAGACATAATCATCATATTGCTGGTTACCAGCTCGCCACCGCCAAGCAGGATACAAATCAAAGCGATTGGGAACACGGCGGCACCGAGTAAAGTCGCAACTCCGCCCCATTCGTGCGGAATGCCGCTGACTACTTTTAAATAGGCAAGATAACCGAAGCCGATGTATCCGCCGGCCAAAACGCTTAAGATTGCCAGTGTAGGGATGCTGGATTGTGCTTTGGCGCAGCTTTTGTCGAGAACAACCTGTAAAATTTCCTGTGGGTATAAATCGCGCGAAGCCATGATGTTCCTTAAAGTGGGTTGAGGAGGAAACGCCGTTTCAAAAGTGGCGCAAACTGTCGCGGTAGGGCAGTGTTATAGGAAGCCGGTGTATGGTCTTTGTCTTATCAATCAGCCTGAATTAAACCTAAAAAAC